>NZ_DASRXP010000658.1:0-4188 GCF_035687465.1 Kribbella sp. | reverse complement strand
CACCGTCCGGAGCTCGCCCGCTCCTTTGCAGTCGACACTACTGCGGCCGCGCTGGCTTCTCCCCTGGTTCGGGCCGTCCTTGTCGTCACGGACGATCCAGGGGTCGCCGCCGATGTCACTGCTGTCGGTGCCCGGGTGGTCCCGGACCTGCCGGGCGTCGGCCTCAACGAGGCACTCGAGCACGGAGCTGCCGCAGCTGCTGCGGAGTTCCCGGAGTCCGGTGTAGCCGCGCTGTCCGCCGATCTGCCCGCATTGCGCCCTGCTGAGCTCACCCTGGTCCTGGCCGCTGCTGTCGACCAACGGAACTTCGTGATCGACCTGCCAGGCACCGGTACGACGATGCTCACCGCGGCCCCGGGGGTCTGTCTGGATCCCCGCTTCGGCGTCGGTTCGGCCCTGGCCCATCAGGCATCCGGCGCAGTACCGATCGACTTGGCCGACATCATCTCCGTACGGCGGGACGTCGACACGGCTGCGGATCTCGCCCATGCGGTGCAGCTCGGCGTGGGTCCGCAAACAGCAGAGGTGATGTCGCTGGTCCTCGGCGCCGCAACCGGCACCGAAGGCATCGCCTGCTGATCCACCTCAGCGACAGCTACCGGCTGCACAGTTACGGTAGGCCAATGCAAGCAACCGTGAGCCGCTACGACACCGAGACGGGCGCTGGCGTGGTGTTGACCGACAGAGGCGTCGAACTCCCTTTCACAGCAGAGGCCGTCGCCCACACCCCTGTCCGGCTGCTGCGCCTCGGTCAGCGGGTCCGCCTGACCACTACCGGCTCCGGCGCCACCCTCACCATCACCGAGGTCCACTTCATCACCCTGCGGTAAATGCTCCGGACACGGCGAAGGCCGGTCGCCCCTGGAGTGGGGTGACCGGCCTTCGCTAGTACTGCACAGTGCTGGTGTTGCTTTGCTGCAGTGCTGAAGGTCAGCGGGCGGCTGCGCGCTTCGCCGGTGCCTTCTTGGCGGGGGCCTTCTTGGCCGGCGCCTTCTTGGCAACGACTGCCTTCTTGGCCGGCGCCTTCTTGGCGACGGTCTTGGCCGGGGCCTTCTTGGCCGGGGCCTTCTTCGCGACGGTCTTGGTTGCCGCGGCCTTGGCCGGCGCCTTCTTGGCGGCGGTCTTGGTCGCGGCGGCCTTCACCGGTGCGGCCTTCTTGGCGGGAGCTGCTGCCTTGGTGGCGGCCGGCTTCGGCGCGACCAGCTTCGGCAGCTTCTTCGCCCCGGAGACAACGGCCTTCAGCTCCGCACCCGCGCGGAACTTCGGAACCACGGTCTTCTTGGCACGCTTGGTCTCGCCGGTCCGCGGGTTGCGGACCATGCGGGCACCGCGCTCGATGGCCTCGAAGGCACCGAACCCGGTGATGGCGACCTTGCCGCCCTTCTTGGTCAGCTCGCGCTGAACGGTGTCGATCACCGACTCCAGGGCGTGCTGGGCCGAACGGCGATTTCCGTCGAAGTGCACTGCGAGCGCTTCGACCAACTGGCTCTTGTTCACTGCTTCCCTCCGTGAACTTAGGCGTCGAGCACAGCGCTCGATCTCACGTGAACGTTATGGACTCATCGGTGAGTTCACAAACACCAACGCGGCAATTCGGCCTTGTTTTAAGCGATTCGGGCCCGAAACAGCTCCGAATCGGCCCGAAAGGGTCCGCGAATCCCTGTAGAGCAACGAACCGGCGACCTTCGGTGACGCCGACGATGAGCGTCAGCGGCGCTTGCCGCGCAGCATCCGGACCCCGTTCTGGGCGGTGTCGAGGCCGCGGGTGAAGGTCGTTTCGCCCTTCCTCGCCCGCAGCGTTTCACTCACCTTGCCGAGCAACCAGTCCAGCAACGGCACCGCGACAGCGAGCACCACCCACATGATCAGTCGTCTCCGCAGGAACAACCACATCGCAGTCAGCCTCCTCGGCCTTGGTCCGGGTCAAGTGTTCGAAGACTAGTGCCCGGTTCCCCAACCACCGCCAACGCAGTACTAGAGCCAGCCGCGGCGCTTGAAGACCAGGTGCAAACCGCCGCACACCAAGGCCATCATCCCGACCGCGAAGGGATAGCCGAACTCCCAGTGCAGCTCCGGCATCACGTCGAAGTTCATCCCGTAGACGGTGCCGATCAGCGTCGGCGCGAACAGGATCGCCGCCCATGCGGAGATCCGCTTCACCTCTTCGTTCTGGTGGTTGCTCGCGACGGTGAGGCTCTTCATCTCCTCGTTCTGCTGCTGCGCGACCAGGGTCGCGTTCACCGTCAGGATGTCCCGCAGCAGTTCGCGGAACGCGGCCACCCGCTCGACCACCTGGGTGACGTGGTCCGCGACGTCACGCAGGGACCGCTGCAGTTCCTCGTCCACGCCGTACTTGTCGAAACCGGCCCGCAGCGACTCGAGCATGTCGACCAGCGGCCGGGTCGCGCGCTGGAACTCGATCACCTCGCGGGACAGTTCGTAGATCCGCCGCGACACCTTCGGATCGCCGCGGAACACCTCGGTCTCGATCTCGTCGATGTCGTTCTCGAGCCCGGCGACCACCGGCGCGTACCCGTCGACGACCTTGTCCATGATCGCGTAGAGGACCGCCTCGGTGCCCTGCCGGAGCAGCTCCGGATCGCGTTCCACCCGGCGCCGTACCGCGGCCAGGTTCGGCGCCTCGGCATGCCGGACCGTCACCACGAAGTCCGGGCCGACGAACACGTGCACCTCGCCGAACTCGACCTCCTCGGTCGCGTCCCGGTACCGCGCGGCCTTCAGGACGACGAACAGCGTGTCCCCGTAGCGCTCGAGCTTCGGCCGCTGGTGCGCCTGGATCGCGTCCTCGATGGCGAGCTCGTGCAGATCGAACTCCTGCGCCAGCGAGTTGAGCTCGCGCCGGTCCGGCCGGTACAAGCCGATCCAGGCAAGGCTTTTCGGTGCCTCGTGCAGGACCTGGTAGGTCTCGGCCAGTGACTCCGGCGAGGCGACCCGTCGACCGTCGCAATAGATCGCACTGTCCACCACGCTGTGCCCCTTGGGCTTGGAGCTGGGCACATGCTCGGCCGGCTTCGCCTCGACGGGTGTCGGTGCCGCTACACCACCGGCGGTGTAGCGGCGAGCGGCGGCACGCAGCGACGGGGTGCGACCGAGGGCGCGCAGGGTACGAATACGGAGGTCGGACATGAGTCCTCCAGGTGCGAGGTGCGGAGTGTGTGGGCATCGTCTGCCCGACCCCTGCGACCCGATGGGCCGCGCACTGGAAGAAGATTCAGCGTCTCAAGGTCGAGCGAGATCCGTATGTCTGGAGGGTTCGCTGCTCATGGCGCCCCACCTCCTAGATCTCGCCGGCCTTGTTCTGACAACTGCGTAAGGATAACACCGGAGTTATCGCCACCACTGTGCGTTTCGTTACGCCGACGTCTCTCCACCCCACCCAGCAACGTCCGAAGAACCTTGGCCTCTGGCCTCAGGTTCTTCGGACGCTAGGGGTGGTCTGTGGTCAGGCCTTGGCGGGGAGAGTTGCCGGTTTGAAGGCGGGACGGGTCGCCTCGTACGCCGTGATGTCGTCGGCGTGCGACAACGTGATTCCGACGTCGTCGAGGCCGTTCAGCAGCCGGTAGCGGGTGTAGTCGTCGATCTCGAACGGCGCCGACACCTCGCCGGCCGAGATCGTCTTGTTCTCCAGGTCGACCGTCACCTTGGTGCCCGGGTCTGCCTCGATCGCCGACCACAACTGCTCGACGACGTCCTGCTCGACGAGCGCCGCGAGCAGTCCGGCCTTGCCCGAGTTGCCCCGGAAGATGTCGCCGAACCGCGACGACACGACGACCCGGAACCCGTAGTCGAGCAGGGCCCAGACGGCGTGCTCGCGGGACGACCCGGTGCCGAAGTCGGGGCCGGCGACCAGCACCGAGACCCCGCCGTACTCGGGCTGGTTCAGGACGAAGGTCGGATCGTTGCGCCACGCAGCGAACAGGCCGTCCTCGAAGCCGGTCCGGGTGACCCGCTTCAGGTAGACCGCCGGGATGATCTGGTCGGTGTCGACGTTGCCGCGCCGCAACGGGGCCGCGGTGCCGATGTGCTGGGTGAAGGCGTCCATGATTCCTTTGTCCTCAGACGTTCTCGGGTACGGCGACTTCCAGCGGCTGCAGATCCGCAGGCGCTGCGAGGGTTCCGGTGACGGCCGTGGCCGCGGCGACCAGCGGTGAGACCAGGTGGGTGCGG
>NZ_DASRXP010000657.1:0-7358 GCF_035687465.1 Kribbella sp. | reverse complement strand
CCTTCTTCGGCATCATCACCGAGATCCTGCCGGTGTTCAGCCGCAAGCCGGTCTTCGGCTACATCGGCCTGGTCGCGGCGACGCTGGGCATCGCGGCGCTCTCGGTGGCGGTGTGGGCGCACCACATGTTTGTCACCGGCGCGGTCAACCTGCCGTTCTTCTCCTTCATGACGTTCTTGATCGCGGTCCCGACCGGGGTGAAGTTCTTCAACTGGATCGGCACGATGTGGGGCGGCTCGGTGTCGTTCGACACCCCGATGCTGTGGTCGGTGGGCTTCCTCACCACCTTCCTGTTCGGCGGCCTGACCGGCGTCATCCTGGCTTCACCTGCCCTGGATTACCAGATATCGGACTCGTACTTCGTGGTCGCGCACTTCCACTACGTCGTCTTCGGCACCGTGGTGTTCGCGATGTTCGCGGGCTTCCACTTCTGGTGGCCCAAGATGACCGGCAAGATGCTGGACGAACGGCTCGGCAAGATCACCTTCTGGACGCTGTTCTTCGGCTTCCACGGCACCTTCCTCGTCCAGCACTGGCTGGGCGTCGAAGGAATGCCCCGCCGGTACGCCAACTACGGCCCGGCTGAAGGATTCACCGTGCTTCACCAGGTGTCGACCGTCGGAGCCATGGTCCTGGGGCTCTCCACGCTGCCGTTCCTGTAAAACGTCTACAAGTCGAGCCGGACCCCTCGCGTCGGGCTGGACGACCCGTGGGGCTGGGGTCGCTCGCTGGAGTGGGCGACCAGTTCACCGCCGCCGCGGCACAACTTCCTCTCGCTGCCGCGGATCCGGTCCGAGAGCCCCGCGTTCGATCTGCACCATCCGGACATCGCGAAGATGGAGTACCTGGACAGCGGCGCGCCGCCGGACAACCTCCTCGACGCCGGCGACGACGAGGGCCGGTTGGAACACCTGGAGGAGCAGGCGGACCGCAAGCGGTCGGACGACCAACCCTGACGAGCCGCCTCGGTGTCGGTTGCACATGGTGAGGAGGTTCCTGGGTAACCTGGCGGGCGCCGCCTGACCGGCGGTCGACCGGATAGGAGACGATGTCCACCGTGACCTCTCGACACGCCCAGGACACGCAGGCCCGGCCGACCCCTTCGGAGGTCGATCCCGCGGTCGCCGGTCTGACGGCGGGCCTCGGTGGTCCGACCGGGCGGTTCGCCCGGCTGAGCTCCTCCTGGTGGACCCCACTGCGTATCGCGCTCGCGGTGTGCACGATCACCTTCGCGCTCGGCGTACTGCAGAAGGCGCCCTGTATGGAGGCCGGCTGGGACCGGCAGAGTTGGCGTCCGTTCAAGGCGCTGTGCTACTCCGACATCGGCTACCTCTACCAGGAGCGCGGCTTCGCCGAGGGCAACCTGCCGTTCCTGGACACCGGCAACTACCCGGTGCTGGAGTACCCGGTACTGACCGGTGGCTTCATGGAGGTCGCGGCACAGATCACCTGGGTGTTCACCGGTGATCCGAAGCAGGACGTCACGGTCGAGCAGAAGCGCGACACCGCCGGCGTCTTCTTCATCGTCAACGTCGCGATGCTCTTCCTCTGCGCCCTGCTCCTGGTCGGCCTGACGGTCGCCACCGCACGAGGTGTGGCCAAGCGTGCCGGCGCGGCCCGCGGCCAGCCACTCGATGCCCTGTACGTCGCTGCCGCGCCGGTACTGGCCTTCACCTCGACGATCAACTGGGATCTGTTCGCCGTCGTGCTCACCGCGGGAGCGATGTGGGCGTGGTCCCGGGGGAAACCGATCTGGTTCGGGATCTTGCTCGGCCTCGGGACGGCCGCCAAGTTCTACCCGTTCCTGCTGCTCGGGCCGCTGCTGATCGTCTGTCTGCGGGGCCGCAAGCTCTGGCCCTGGTTCCAGGCGACGGTGGCCGCGATCTTCGCCTGGGGGCTGGTGAACGCGCCGATCTACCTGCTCGCCAAGAACGAGTGGATGTCGTTCTGGGTCTTCAACGACGAACGCGAGAGCGACTACGGCTCGATCTGGTACGTGCTGAAGCTGGCGGGCCACGAGGTCGCCGACGTGAACCGGCTGAACATCGTGATCTTCGCCGGGCTCTGCCTGTCGATCGCGATCCTCGGCATGATGGCACCGCGGCCACCCCGGTTCGCCCAACTGGCGTTCCTGGTGGTCGCCGCGTTCCTGCTGGTGAACAAGGTGTACTCACCGCAGTACGTGCTGTGGCTGTTGCCGCTGGTCGCGCTGGCCCGGCCGAAGCTGCGGGACTGGCTGATCTGGCAGGCCTGCGAGTGCTTCTACTGGATGATGGTCTGGCTGCATCTGGCCCAGTTCCTGGCGCCCGGGCAACCCGATCAGCCGGACAAGATCTACTGGTTCTCGGTGGTACTGCGGATGGCCGGCACGCTCTGGCTGATGCTGGTGGTGGCCCGCGACATCCTGCTCCCGGAGAACGATCCGGTCCGCCAGGGTGACCTGCTCGACGACCCTGGCGACGGCGTGGTCTCAGACCTGCCACCTCGCCGTCTGGACCCCGCCGGGGTTTAGAGCTGGAGCTTGGAGACGTCGAGGTTGCCACCGCTGACGACGGCGGCGGTGGTGCCTCGGAGGTCGATCTTGTTCTCGAGCAGGGCGGCGAAGGGCGCGGCAGCGGCCGGTTCGAGGGCGAGTTTGGTGCGGGACATGACCAGCCGGGTGGCTTCGATGAGCGCGTTCTCGCTGACCCGGACCACCTGGTCGACGTACTGGCTGATGATCTGGAAGTTGTGCGTGCCGCACAGCGGCGCGGCTAGGCCGTCGGCGACGCTCTTCGCGGTCAGGAGTCGCTGCGGAGCGCCAGCCTCGAGGCTACGGCTGACCACGTCGGCGGTCTCGGGTTCGATGCCGATGACACGGGTGCCGGGCTCGAGCAGCTTGATCGCGAGGGCGACGCCCGAGATCAGCCCGCCGCCACCGACCGGGACGAGCACGGTGTCGAGGTGCGGACGATCCTCGAGCAACTCCAGGCCGAGGCTGGCGTGCCCGGTGATCACGTCGAGGTCGTCGAACGGGTGCACGCCGGTGAGCTTGCGCTCGTCCCGGATCGCCTCGTACGCCGCGATCAGGTCGCCCTCGACGAGTTCCACCTGAGCGCCGTACGCGCGGGCTGCCTCGATCTTGGCCGGGACGGCCGTCTTCGCCATCACCACGGTCGCCGGTACGCCGGCGTCGCGCGCGGCCCAGGCGAGGGCGCCCGCGGCGTTGCCGGCCGAGACGGTGATGACGCCGCGCTCGCGTTCCTCGGGGGTGAGCTGGAGGGTCTTGTAGAGCAGACCGCGGACCTTGAAGCTGCCGGTCTTCTGGAACAGCTCGGCCTTGAGCGTGAGCGAGGCACCGAAGATCTGGTCCAGGGCCGACGATTCGACCATCGGCGTGCGATGGATCCGCCCCTCGAGCTGAGCAGCGGCCAGACGAACATCCTCGAGACTCGGCATGGTCTGAGCCTAGTTCGGTGTCTGCGCTGGGCAGATTCGGGTAGTGGGGTTGCGGTGGGCTGGGACAGTGGAGGGATGGCGTTGGGGTTTCGCGGTGAAGTGGCTGGGTTCTACCGGCAGTACCGGCGTGGGTATCCACCGGCGGTGATCGACAGTCTGGTCGAGGCCTTTGCCCTGACCCGGGACGACGTCGTGGTGGATCTGGGCTGCGGCACCGGCCAGTTGGCGTTCCCGGTCGCGGACCGGGTCCGCGCGGTGATCGGGATCGATCCGGAGCCAGACATGCTGTCCGAGGCCCGGACCGGTGCGGGCGATCGGGGCAATCTCAGCTGGATGGTCGGCGCCGACACCGACGTCCCGGCGCTCGGGGCATTGCTCGGCAAGGAGTCGCTCGCGGCCGTCACGATCGGCCAGGCACTGCACTGGATGGACCACCAGCGACTCTTCCACGACCTGCTCCCGTTGGTCCGGCCGGGCGGGGGAGTGGCGGTGGTGACCAACGGGACACCGCTCTGGCTGCAGGACAGCGGCTGGTCGCGCGCACTCCGGCGGTACCTCGAACTGTGGCTGGACACCGAGGTCAGCGCGACCTGCGGCACCGACGAGGAGAGCCAGAGCCGGTACGCCGAGAGCCTGCAGGCGGCTGGTTACGAGGTAGGCCGGGCCGAGTTCCACTACGACGACCAGCTGGATCTCGAACGAATCATCGGCGGCGTCTACTCGGCCCTCCCGGTCGACCTGCTCCCACCGGTGGAGCAACGGTCCTACTTCGCCAAGCAGGTATCCCGTGCCCTCACCGAGCACACGCCGTACCGCGAAAGCGTCCGCGTCACCATCCTGACCGGAACCCGAGTCAGCTAGGCGATGATCGTGTAGCCGTAGGGCTTCAGGACGGCGGCGGTGACGGGGCCGAAGACGCCGTCGGCCTTGAGTTTGAAGCGGCGCTGGATCTTCTTCGTCATCGCCTGGAAGTGCAGGTGCCACGGCGTCCCGGGCGCCGGCCTGGTCTCGGCCTTGCCGATGGCGGCGATCTTGGGGTGCGCGGCCCACGCGAGCACCTGGGCGCGGTCGGCACCCCAGACGCCGCTCATCCCGTCGTGCACCCGGGCATACGCCATCGCGCCGAGCGAGATCGTGGTGTTCGGGCTCGGCTTGCCAGGCTTGGCGGGGATGTTCTTCAGGTAGAGCTCGTACGTCATCCCGTAGTACCCGGCCGGCCCGTCGTCCTTGCCGCGGTTCGCCAGTCCGTTGCGCAGCCGGCGATACTCCAGTGCCTGGTTGGCGGCACCCCGTGACAAGTCCTTGTCGCCGATCGCGATGGCGTGGATGTGGTACGGCCAGTCGCCCTGCGACGGGGTCCGCAGCCAGGCCGCGAATCCCACCTGGCGCAGAGCCAGTACGACGGCCTTCCGCTGCGCTGTGGTCAGTCCGACAGCCCGGATATCGGCCGCTCCACCGCCGTCGTGGGTTCCGGCCGACGCCGCCACCCCGCCCTTGTTGTACGAGCCCTGCGTGATCACGAGCTGCCGCTTCGCCAGCTTCTCGGCGGCCTGCAACATGCTGACCGTTCGCTTGTTCAGGTGACAGCCGCGCCAGCTCATCCTGGTCTCAGACATCAGGACTCCCGAGAATCTCCTCGGCGTCCTCAGCCGCCCCGAGCGCTTCCAGCTCGTCCAGTTCCTCATCGGTCATGTCGTCGAAACTCTGCATTATGTCGCCCCCAAGACGGTCCCGCGGCCGCCTCCTGGCCGCGGGGAATCTCCTCAGGTTAGGAGCGTGCTGAAGAGCTTTCCAAGGGCTCGGAACCGCTTGTGCACCAAGGGGAAGCGGAACGTACCCGAGGGGTCACCGTACGTTTTCGGCGACAACCGCGGCGAGTTTCTCGTTCGCGGCCGGGTGGTCGGGGAGGAAGAGGTAGGGCTCGATCAGTTCGAGCTCCATCAGCAGGAAGCGGCCCCCGCTGACGATGCCGTCGACGCGGGCGTAGGCAGGCGGGATCCGGGTGTCCACAGCCGCGAGGGCCGCGGTCGCGCCTTCCAGTACTACGGTCGACGGCTCACGCAGTACGGCCGATCCGCCCAAGTGCTGCTGCACCAGGAAGTCGCCGGCGGCCGGGCGCTTCAGCACCGTGTGGGAGTAGGTGCCGCCGATGAAGATCACGGACCACTCGCCGTCCGCCTGGATCTCCGGTTGGAACGGCTGCACCAGATACACGGCATCCGGCAGGTCGTCGATCGCGCGGGTCAGCTCCTCCGACCCGGCGATGCCGCGCACGGTGTTGTGGGCGCTCGCACTGACGGTCGGCTTGACCACGATCTCCTGGCCGTTCAGACCGGCGACCACCTCGCGCAGGAGCGCCCCGGCGGCCACTTGGGACGGGACGATCCCGACACCCTTCTCGCGCAGTTCCAGCAGGTAGCGCTTGTCCGAGTTCCAGCGGACCAGGTCGGTGTCGTTGAGAACCCGGACGCCGGCCTTGTCGAGGAGCCCGAGCCATTCGGTGAACTCGACGTACCGGGTGTGGTAGTCCCAGATCGAGCGCAGCAGGACCGCGTCGTACGCGGACCAGTCCACCGACGGGTCGGTCCAGACCTCGGCCACGGGGGCGAGGCCGGCGGCGCGGAGGGCGTCGACCAGCGGTAGATCGTCCTCGAAGAGGTCCGGAAGGTCGGCGCACGTCGCCAGTGCGATGCGAGTAGTCACGCCGTTCAGTGTCGGAGGGCCGCGGCGAGCGAGTCAAACCGGTTTGAGGCGGTCGCTTGGTGACGGACGGTGATGGTGAGGGTGACGATGAGCGCCGCGGTGAGGTGGATGAGGCCCTGCCGCAGCTCGTGCCCGAAGCTCGCGTAGGCCAGATAGGCGGCCAACGGTACTGCGAGCCATTCGAACCGCCCGGCCAGTACTGCGAGCGCGATCAAAGGAAGTCCGTACCAGGGGTAGGTCGGGGTGGTGATCAACAGCGCGGCGCCGTACAACCAGCAGCAGGTGACGGCGATCGGCTCCCGTCCGTGCCGGTGGATCGCGAGTAGTGCGAGCGCGATCGCGAGGAGGACGGCGGCGAACTGACGGGCCTCAGGAGGCAATAGCAGCGCGAGAATCGCCGATCTGGAGCTTCCGTCGGAGAAGCCCTCCTGGGTGAGATAACCGGGCAGGAAGCCGACTACCAGGGTGCCGGCGACCAGGAGATGCGGGAGGTAAGACGCCAAGAAGGTGCCGATGGCAACCAAGGGGGTGCGGAGGTTCTTGCGGTGGGTGAAGGCTGGGAGGAGGAGTAGGGGGAGCAGCTTCACGCTGGCTGCGGCTCCCAGGAGAAGTCCGGCGAGGACTGGTTTGCGGCGGGTGGCGAGGATCGCCGCGGCGACGATCAGGAGGGCGGCGAGGACGTCCACGTGGGCGGCGCTGCCTGCCTCCAAGGACACAATCGGTGACCAACCCCACAGTGCGGCCCAGCGTGGGTCGCGGCCGCGGCGCCTCAACTCGACGGCAAGTAGTGCTGTCAGCGCGACAGCGAGTGCGGCGGCCGCTACTTGGAGTCCGACGGTGCCGGCAGACGACGGGGTGAAGAGGGCGACGGCGGTGAAGTAGGCCTGGGCGACGGGTGGGTAGATGGTCGGCACGCGCGGGCGGTTGATGCGGGTGCGGGGATCGTCGGTCGAGAGCGCCGCGATAGCGGCCGGATCGTGCGGCACTCTGGGTGGTCCGACTACTCCAGATCTTTCTGAAGGTGAGAGTCCGGGGAACAGCACAGGATCCCGCAACCGCGCCAAAGCGTCGTCGAGCGGCACATGTGAGTACGGCGAACTGCCGGACAACTGCACCCGCCCGTCCCAGACGTACCGGTAGGCGTCAGTACTGGTGATCGGCGGATGCGTGAGTCCCGGCACCTGACACAACGCCGCGACCGCCACCAAACCCAGTAC
>NZ_DASRXP010000656.1:0-7936 GCF_035687465.1 Kribbella sp. | reverse complement strand
CACTCCGGCAGACCGGCCTTGTTCTCCTCGCTCGGGTCCGCCCAGAACCGGCGCGGCGCATCCCACGCCTCGTTCAAGCCCGCCTCGTGCGTGTTGCCGTTCTGTACGACGAGACCGAGCACTCGCTCGGGATGGCGCATCGCCATGAGGTACCCGACCGGTGTGCTGAAGTCCGTTACATACAACACGTAATGCTCTATGCCGAGGTCCGCGACCAGAGCCTCGATCACGTACGAAAGTTGCTCGAAGCTGTAGTCGTACTCGTCCAGCGGCGGCGCATCCGAGAAGCCGAATCCTGGCAGGTCCGGAGCAACGACGTACGCGTGCTCCCCGAGCACAGGGAGCACCTCACGGAACGAGTACGACGAACTGGGGGAACCATGGAGTAGCAGCACGGCGGTCGAAGCGGGTACGCCGGACTCGCGGTAGTGCACCTTCACCCCTCCCGACTCGCGGTAGAGGTGTCTCGTCTTGGTCGAACGCTTCACGTCGTTCTCCTCTCGCAGCCCACGCTCCTGAGTAACCTTATAAATCCTAGTTACCAGTTACGTCAGAGACATGCACTACGCGAGCGGGCGGGCACCTCGGAGGAACTGTTCAACGGCGGTCTCCACGAGTCCGTCGAGCAGTTCCGGTTTGACGACGCCGCCGTTGATCAGCGTCGCGATGCCCTGCAGGGTCGCGAACAGGACGATCCCGAACTGCTCGGGTTCGCCTGCCTGGAGCTCGCCCAGCGCCTGTCCCTGCAGGATCAGCTCGCGCATCAGCTCGAAGGGTGCCTCGGCAGCCTTGGCGATCCGCGTCGCACCCGGACGGTGCTTGCTGGTGTACATCAACTCAAGGAATACGGCGTTCTCGGTGGCGAACCGGGTGTAGGCCGTCATGGTGGCCCGCACGCGTGACGGGAAGTCTGCGTCCGAGCCCGCCAACGCGGTGCGCAGCGTGGTGTCCAGCCGGTCGAACCCGGCTTCGGCCAAGGCGTCGAGCAGTGCCTGACGGTCCGGGAAATGCCGGCGCGGCGCGGCGTGACTGACACCGATCTCGCGGGCCAGATCGCGCAGCGACAACTGGTCCGCGCCGTGCTCCCGTAGGCGGCTCTCGGCCGCCTCGAGCAGCGCGGTGCGAAGTTGTCCGTGGTGGTAGGGCCGCTCGTCGATCGCATCTGGCACGGGACGTACGATAGCGAACAGTGTTTCCGTTGACAACATTGTTGTCAGTGACTACTTTGTAGTCCATGACAACATTCAGTGTCTCGGACATTCCTTCCCTCACGGGTCGCACTGTCGTCGTCACCGGCGGGAACAGTGGGATCGGCCGGGCCGCCGCCCGCGCTCTCGCCGCCAAGGACGCTCACGTCGTGCTGGCTGTGCGCAACCCCGAGAAGGGCCGCGAAGCCGCAGCCGCGATGACCGGCCACGTCGACGTCCGGCAGCTCGATCTCGCCGACCTCGCCTCGATCCACGCGTTCGCCGAGGACTTCACCGAGCCTGTCGACGTGCTGATCAACAATGCCGGCGTCATGATCCCGCCGCTGTCCCGCACGGCCGACGGTTTCGAGCTGCAGTTCGGGACGAACCACCTGGGCCACTTCGCGCTGACGAACCTGCTGCTGCCGCGGATCCGGGAGCGGGTCGTGACCGTCTCGTCCGGTGCTCAAAGGCGGGGCTCGATCGACTTCGACGACCTCAACTGGGAGCGCAAGCCGTACAAGGCGATGGCTGCCTACGCGCAGTCCAAGCTCGCCAATCTGCTGTTCACCTCGGAACTCCAGCGACGACTCGCCGAGGTGGGCTCACCGGTGATCGCGACCGCGGCGCACCCCGGCATGGCGGCCACGAATCTGCTGAGCTCGGACGGTCAGAGCCGGATGCGCTCCCTGATGGAGAAGGCGGCGCTCGCCCTCGCGCAGAGCGACGACGCCGGCGCTCTGCCCACGCTGTACGCGGCCGTGGTGGATGTTTCTGGCGACAGCTACGTAGGCCCGAACGGCTTCATGGAGGCGCGCGGCAAACCGAAACTGGTCGGCCGTTCGGCGAATGCGCAGGACGCCGAGGCGGCGCGGCGCCTGTGGGACATCTCCGAAGAACTGACAGGAGTCACCTTCCCGCGGCACGCTCTCCAATCGGCCTGAGACCGGCCGTCAGGGCCGAGAGTCCTCACCCTGTTCGCTGCGACTTGAGTTCGAGGGCGATGTCGATGAGTTGGTCTTCCTGGCCGCCGATCAGGTGGCGGCGGCCCGCTTCGGCGAGGAGTTGGGCGCCGGAGACGTCGTAGCGCTCGGCTGCCGTGCGGGCATGTTTCAGGAAGCTGGAGTAGACGCCGGCGTAGCCCATCATCATCGTCATCCGGTCGAGTCGGCATTCCTCACCCATCACGGGCCGGACGACGTCCTCGGAGGCATCGATGATCTGGAGGAAGTCGACACCGGTCTTCCAGCCGAGCTTGTCGCTGACGCCGACGAAGGCGTCCAGTGGCGTGTTCCCCGCGCCGGCGCCGAAGCGGCGTACCGAGCCGTCGATCTGGGTCGCGCCGGCCCGGACCGCGAGCACGGTGTTGGCGCAGCCGAGGTCGAGGTTCTCGTGGCCGTGGAAGCCGACGGTCGCCTGGTCGCCGATCTCAGCCACGATCGCGGCGACCCGGTCCGAGACACCGTCCAGGATCAGCGCGCCGGCCGAGTCGACGACGTACACGCACTGGCACCCGGCGTCGACCATGATCCGGGCCTGGGCAGCGAGGACCTCGGGGGTCTGGGTATGGCTCATCATCAGGAAGCCGACGGTTTCGAGTCCCAGTTCGCGCGCCAGGCCGAAGTGTTGCTCGGCGACATCGGCCTCGGTGCAGTGGGTGGCGATCCGGCAGATCGAGCCGCCGTTGTCCCGCGCTTGCCGGATGTCGTTTTTGGTGCCCACGCCGGGCAGCAGGAGGAAGGCGATCTTCGCTTGGCGGGCCGTGTCCGCGGCGATCTTGATGAGGTCCTGCTCGGGAGTCAGGCTGAAGCCGTAGTTGAACGACGATCCGCCCAGTCCGTCACCATGGCTCACTTCGAGCACCGGTACGCCGGCGCCGTCGAGTGCGGTGACGATCGCCCGTACGTCGTCCGCCGTGAACTGGTGTCGCTTGTGGTGTGACCCGTCGCGGAGGCAGGTGTCGGTCAGGCGGATATCGAGCTCGCCCACCGGATCGGTCTGCCGCCACGTGCGGTTCAGGTTGCTCATCCGCGGCACATCCCCTCGCCGGCCCGAGTCGCGGCCGCCGTCATGATGTCGAGGTTTCCCGAGTACGGCGGGAGGTAGTCGCCGGCTCCTTCGACCTCCAAGAAGATGCTGACCTTCGTGGCGCCCCGGGTCGGCGGTGATGGATCGTCGAACTGCGGCTCCTGCAGCAGACGATAGCCAGGCACGTACTTCTGCACCGCGGTCTCCATCTCGTACACGGAGGCGGCGACAGCCTCGCGGTCCGCGTCCGGAGCGACCGCGCAGAAGACGGTGTCGCGCATGATCAGCGGTGGATCGGCAGGGTTGAGGATGATGATCGCCTTGCCGCGTTCGGCGCCCCCGATCGTCTCGACCGCCCGGGCCGTGGTCCGAGTGAACTCGTCGATGTTCTGCCGGGTCCCGGGTCCGGCGCTCAGCGAGGCGACCGAGGCGACGATTTCGGCGTACGAGACGGGCGTGACCCGGGACACCGCTGCCACCATGGGGATCGTGGCCTGTCCGCCACAGGTGACCATGTTGACGTTCGCGGCCGTGGCATGGGCGTCGCCGTTGACCGCCGGAATACAGGCGGGTCCGACCGCGGCCGGCGTCAGGTCGACCGCTCTGATGCCGGCTTCGGCGTACCGAGGTGCGTACCGGCGGTGGACATAAGCGCTCGTCGCCTCGAAGACCACGTCAGGCAGTTCGTCCTGGGACAGCAGCCATTCGACGCCTTCGTGGCTGGTCTCCAGGCCGTGGTCCCGCGCGCGGAGCAGTCCGGGGCTGTCCGGGTAGACGCCGATCATCCAGCGCGGCTCGACCACCTCGCTCCGGAGCAGCTTGTACATGAGGTCGGTGCCGATGTTGCCCGGCCCAACGATCGCAGCGGTCAGTCTGGACATCCCTACCCCTTACTCGAAGTCCAGCGAGACGCGGCCGAGTCCGTCGAAGACTGCTTCGACCCCATCCCCACCCCGTACGTCGATCGCGCGGTGCACCGCACCCGGCAGGATCACCTGGCCGGCCTCGAGCGTGACTCCGAAGGCCGCCACCTTGTTGGCCAGCCACGCGACGGCTGTCGCGGGGTTACCCAGCACCGCATCGGAACGACCTTCGGCGACCTGTTCGCCGTTGCGGAGCAGTCGGCCCTCGATCCCGCGAAGGTCGAGCTCGTCGGGCTTCGCGTGATCCGCGCCGAGGACGTAGCCAACCGAGGAAGCGTTGTCCGCAACGGTGTCCGTGATCGTGATGTCCCAGTCGGCGATCCGGCTGTCGATCAGCTCGAGCGCCGGTACGACGTACTCGGTGGCCGCGAGCACATCGTCTTCGGTGCAAGAACCGGCCGGCAGCGCCCTGCCGAGGACGAACCCGATCTCGGCTTCGATCCGGGGAGCGCAGTACCTCGCAGCGGAGACGGGACGGTCGGAGAACAGTTCCATATCGGCTAGCAGGTGGCCGTAGTCGGGCTCGTCGACGCCGAGCATGCGCTGCATGGCCTTGGAGGAGAGTCCGACCTTGTGGCCGCTGACCACTCCACCGGATGCCAGTCGTCTGCGCACGTTGAGCAACTGGATCTGGTAGGCATCGGCAACGGTCAGGGTCGGCCAGGTCTCGCGGAGCGGCGGGATCGGCCGGCAGTCGCGCTCCGCCTGCGCGAGCGCTTCGGCAACGGCGGCATGGTTCATCGTCTCTGTCCTCACGGTCTAGGCGATCTCGAAGGTGGTGCCGATGCCCATGCCGGTGATCCACTCCGGTACGGCTTCATAGCTGGTCCAGGTCAGCGGCAGACCGACGGCGGCGTGGCCGACGAGCCAGCAGCGAATCTCGTGACCACCACTGCCGGCGTCCTCCTCCAGCTTGTCGTGGCCGAGGGCAACGATCGGTTCGAGGTCCGGGGAGCGCAAGGTCTCGAGGAACCAGTTGTCCCACTCGCGGTTCACCCGGGCGTCAGGGTTGCCGCTCATCGCGCGAACCTTCGGCTCGCGCTCAGCGGAGAACGCGGCAGCGTCCAGCCGGCCGTGGATCAGGGCCGAGCGCTTGGGGTCGGCGATCGACGGGTCGCGTAGATCGTTCGAGGGCAGCCAATGCGAGAGGCCGCCGCTGGCGACAACGAGGACACGGCCGTCGTACGCCGACGCGCGCAGTACCTGGCCCAACCTGTGGCCGAAGTCGCGGCAGCGAGCCAGGGACGGCAGGGGAGGAGCTGCGGTGTTGAGCACGATCGGCACCATGGGGATGCTCCGGCCGCCGGTCGCCATCTCATAGCCCTGCACGATGCCGTGATCGACGGTGAGGGAGTAGGACAACGCCGGGTCGAAGCCCGACTCACCGAGAGCGTCGAAGATGTCCCAGGCCAGTGTGGTTTGAAGCGGCAACGGCCCGGCGCTGCTGCCGAAGTCGCCGAACCCGACCGCGGTCTCGATGCCGACGACGAACGCCGGCATCACGTCGTAGAAGTTGGCGTGGAAGTGATCGGGGCCGATCACCACGACGGCGTCCGGGGCCAGTTCGGTCACCGCCTTGGCGACGCGATCGGCGTCGGACAGGAACTGAGCGCCCGGTTCGCCGACGCCCGGAGGCGCGAGCAAGGTCGCGAAGGGTGAGTGCGATATCCCTACGAAGCCGACGAGTTCACTCATCTGACCGCACCGCTTGTCATCGAGCGAAGGAACTCTACGTGGGCGGCGAGGAACTCGTCGGGCTTCTCCCATTGCGGCCAGTGGCCGGCGTCGTCGATGACGTGCAGCCGCGATCGCGGGATCCAGGACTGGAGGAGCTCGGCCTCGTCGAGTCCGCCGGTGGGATCGTGGCTGGTCCAGAGCAGCAGGGTCGGGGCGGCGATGAGGCGCACCCACGACGAGTCCCATGCGTAGTCGCGACGTACCTCGGGATCCTGCAGGACCAAGGTGTTCTCGATGGCTCGCAGGTAGCCGGGCCGGGTGTAGACCGCTTGGCGGAGCCGGACCAGTTCGTCAGTCACCTGGGACTTGTCGTGGAACAGCCACTCGACGCGGCGCCGTACGGTGTCGTCGCTCGGATCGGTGACAGCGGCCAGAGTGCTGGCCTTGAGCCTCTCCATCACCTCGGGTTTGTTGGCGATGTTGCCCGGGGTGTTGAGGATGAGCCCGTCGACGCGGTCGGGATGGTGGGCGGCGGTCCAGGCGGCGACCCAGCCGCCGAGCGACTCTCCGGACAGGTGAGCGCGGTCGATCCCGAGGACGTCGAGGAGACCGACGAGATGCTCGGCGAGGACGTCGATGGTGTACGGCTTGTCGGGCAGGTCACTCCAGCCGTGACCGACCATGTCGTACGCCGTCACGGTGAAATGGGCTGCCAGGGGGGCGATGTTGCGCGAGTAGGCCTCCAGGTGGCCGCCGGTGCCGTGGAGCAGCACCAGCTGTGGCCCGCTGCCGGCCCGGAGTACTCGGGTCCTGACGCCGGCGACGTCGACGTACCGGAGTTCGTGTGGGGTGCTGCTGAGCTCGGCCCAGATACTGGTGTGTGCCACCGTCTGCTCCTTCTCGTTGTCAGTCGGGGAAGGCCTCGCGGGCCTCCGCGACGGTTGCCAGGCCGGCGCTCTGGCGGCGGGTCAGCCCGAGTGCGGCGACCAGCCGCGAGCCCTCGATCGTCAGGAAGACGACCGGCTCGGCCGGGTCGTCGTTGTAGTGCCGGTGCCAGGTCCACGGTGGTGTGTAGATGCACGCACCCGTCGTCCACTCGACGGTGTCGTCCTCGACCTCGCTGTGGCCCCGGCCGCTGATGACGTAGTGGACCGTCTCGTGGTGATGACGTTGCATGTCGGAGCTGAGCCCGGCAGGGATCACTTGGTGGAAGATCTCGAACCCGAAGGTCGGCAGGCGACCGGCGATCGCCAGCTCGGAGGGGTTGTGGACCGCGGTCGCGGGCAACGGCTCGAGTTCGTCCGCCTGGACGACCAGCGGCCGAGCTTGGCTGGGCAGTACCCGGTCGGTGATGCAGGCCAGGAAGGTCGGTAGCTGAAAATTCTCGCCAGTGTTGGTCATGGGACTTCCGTTCGTCCGCCGTCGACGGTCACGACTGTGCCGTTCACGAAGGATGCCCGGTCCGACGCCAGGAAGCTGATGACCTCGCCGATCTCGCTCGGCCGCGCCGGTCGTCCGGCTGGGATGGCGGCGTTGTCGGCGATGCCGTCCGGGTCGCCGCGGGAGTCAAGGATCTGCCGGCGTCTGGCGGTGTCGGTGGCACCCGGCGCGACGCAGTTGACGGTCACGCCGCGGTCGGCGTACTCGCGGGACAGCAGCTTGGCGGCACTGGTCGTCGCGGCGCGCAGGACCGTGGAGATCGCGAGCTCATCCTGGGGTTGGCGGACGGCGGTCGAGGTGACCACGATGACGCGGCCGAAGCCGCGCTCGGCCATCGCGGGGAGGGCCAGCCTTGCGAGTCGGAGCGGTCCGAGCAGAAGGCGTTCTAGTGCCGCGTGCCACTGGGCGTCGCCGACTTCGAGGATGCGGCCGGGTGGTGGACCGCCCGCATTGAGAACCAGTACGTCGTACTGCGCGGCGCTGAGGTCGGCCGTCGGATCCGCTAGGTCTGCGACGAACGCCTCGGCAGACAGCTCCTTGGCTGCTAGTTCGAGGGTCTCGGCGGTCCGGCCGGTGATCGTCACCCGGTGACCGTCGGCGATGAGCGCTTCGGCGGCGGCACGTCCGATGCCGGCGGCGCCGCCGCCGACGAGCGCTGTCCTGGCGTTGATGGCGACCTCC
>NZ_DASRXP010000655.1:0-10385 GCF_035687465.1 Kribbella sp. | reverse complement strand
ACGATCGCCGACACACCCGTCTTGGTGGTCCTGGCGAAGCCGAGGATCGCCATACCGATGCCACCGGACTGGGAGGTCAGCGCCACCCCGCCCTTGACGTCGTACGGGGTGCAGAAGGTGGCGCAGAGATCCTGCCAGGTGGAGTAGTAGCCGTAGATGTTCGGGCCGAGGATCCGGACACCGTGCTTCTTGGCGATCGCGACGACCTCGTCCTGGAGCGCCTGCTCACCGGTCTCGGCGAAGCCGGACGGAATCAGGATCGCGCCGGCGACACCCTTCTCACCACACTGTTCGAGCGCACCGCCGACGAACTTGGCCGGTACGGCGAACACCGCCACGTCCACGTCACCGGGGACGTCGGTGATACTCGGGAACGCCTTCAGTCCGAGGACCTCGCCACCCTTGGGGTTGATCGGGTAGATGTCGCCCTGGTAACCGCCGTTGACCAGGTTCTTCATCACCGAGTTGCCGATCTTGCCGTCCTCGTTCGAGGCACCGATCACGGCGATCGCCCGCGGCTTCATGATCCGGGTCATCGCGGTCAGGATCTCTTCCTGGCTGTACCGGTCGACCGGCTTACCGGCCTCGGGGTCCACGATGATCCGGAAGTCCACCGCGGTGGCGCCGTCCGGCCCGGCGAGCACCGGGTTCAGGTCCACCTCGGCGAACTGCGGGAAGTCCTCCACCAGGTCCGACAGCTTGGTGATGATGGTGGCGATGGCCTCCTTGTCGACCGGCTTGGCACCGCGGACGCCGTTCAGCATCTCGTGCGCCTCGATGCCGTCCACCATGGACCGCGCCTCGTCCGGCGAGGTCGGCGCGAGCCGGAAGGTGACGTCCTTCAGCACCTCGACCAGCACCCCGCCCAGACCGAAGGCGACGATCTTGCCGAAGGTCTGGTCGGTGACCGCACCGACGATGACCTCCTGCACGTCACCGCCGGTGACCAGCATCTTCTGCACCTGCACACCGATGATCTCCGCATCGGCCTGGTAGGCCTTCGCGTTCGCCACGATCTGCTCGTACGCCGTCACCGCGGCCTCGGCGCTGTCGACGCCGACCACCACGCCGCCGGCCTCCGTCTTGTGCAGGATGTCGGGCGAGACGATCTTCAGCACGACCGGGAAACCGATCTCGGCCGCCAGACCGGCGGCTCCCTCGGCAGTCGTGGCCAGCCCCTCTCCCGGGGTCGGGATGCCGTACGCGTCCGCGACCAGCTTGGCCTCGGGTGCGCTCAGCGAGGTGCGGCCTTCCGCCAGAGCCTGGTCGAGGATGGACTGGACAGCTGCCTTGTCATAAGTCATGCCTAAAGCTCCTCAGAAGCGTGGTTGGTGGCGCATCAGACGACGCCGGCGGCCTTGAGTTCTTCCAGCTCGGCGGTGTCGATGCCGAGGCCGCCGTAGATCACGGAGTTGTGTTCACCGAGGCCGGGTGAGGTCTCCACCTGGACCGGTGAGTCGGACAGCTTGATCGGGCAGCCGACGGTCTTGAAGCTGCCGCGCTGGGGGTGCTTCACCTCGACGACCGCGCCGAGCTCGGCCAGCGTCTCGTCCTCGATCAGTTCCTTGGTGGACAGGATCGGGCCGCACGGCACATTCAGCGCGTTCAGCTTCTCCATCACCTCGAACTTGGTGTGCTGCTCGGTCCAGGACTCGATCAGCCCGAACATCTTGTCGAGCTTGTCCAGCCGCGCGGCCGGCGTGCTCCAGTCCGGGTCGTCGGCCAGCTCGGGCTTGCCGATCAGGTTCGCGATCGGGGCCCAGCCGGGCGGCTGGACGATCACGTAGATGTAGTCGTTCGGCCCGCCGGGCGCAGTACGGACTGCCCAACCGGGTTGGCCGCCGCCGGAGGCGTTGCCCGAGCGCGGCACCTCGTCGCCGAAGTTGTCGTTCGGGTACTCCTTCAGCGGGCCGTGCGTCAGCCGCTGCTGGTCGCGCAGCTTGACCCGGCTGAGGTTCAGCACCGCCTCCTGCATGGCGACCGAGACGCGCTGACCCTTACCGGTCGCGACCCGCTGGTAGAGCGCGGCGAGGATGCCGGCGACCAGGTGGATCCCGGTGCCCGAGTCACCGATCTGAGCTCCGGTGGCGAGCGGCGGGCCGTCTTCGAAGCCGGTCGTGCTCATCGCGCCGCCCATCGCCTGGGCGACTACCTCGTAGGCCTTGAAGTCCTCGTACTTGCCGGGGCCGAAGCCCTTGATCGAGGCGAAGATCAGGGCCGGGTTGATCAGCTGCAGCCGCTCCCAGGTGAACCCCATCCGGTCGATCGCACCGGGAGCGAAGTTCTCCACCAGGATGTCGGAGTTCTTCACCAGATCGGTGAAGATCTCCTTGCCCCGCTCGGATTTCATGTTCAGGGTGATGCTGCGCTTGTTGCAGTTGAGCATGGTGAAGTACAGGCTGTCGACGTCGGGCAGGTCGCGCAACTGCTGGCGGGTGATGTCACCCGTCGGCGCCTCGAGCTTGACGACGTCGGCGCCGAGCCAGGCCAGAATCTGGGTGCAGGACGGTCCTGACTGCACGTGGGTCATATCGAGTACGCGGACACCTTCAAGGGCCTTACCCATCTCGGTCCTCCAGTACTGGCGGCGGTACGCCGCAGGGGGCGCACCGCCGTCGGGGAATCGCTACTTGTACATGGTCTGGTTCATGGTTCCGGGCGCGTACGCGTCCGGGTCGACCCACACGTTGATCAGCGAGGGCAGTCCCGACTCGCGGGCCCGCTGCATGGCCGGCCCGATGTCCTTGGGGTCCCGGACCTCCTCGCCGTAACCGCCGAGCATCTTGGCGAACTCGTCGTACTTCACGTCGCCGAGGGTGTTGCCGATCCGGCCACGTTCATGCCCGTACTTCGCTTCCTGGCCGTAGCGGATCTGGTTCATCGACGAGTTGTTGCCGACGACACCGACGAACGGCAGCTTGAACCGGACCAGCGTCTCGAAGTCCCAGCCGGTCAGGGAGAAGGCGCCGTCACCGAAGAGCGCGACGACCTCCTTGTCCGGCCTTGCGTACTTGGCCGCCATCACGAACGGGATGCCGACGCCGATGGTGCCGAGCGGCCCCGGATCCATCCAGTGGCCGGGCGACTTCGGCTGCACCACACCACCGGAGAAGGTGACGATGTCTCCGCCGTCGCCGATGTAGATCGAGTCCTCGGTGAGGAACTCGTTGATCTCGTGCGCCAGCCGCAGCGGGTGGATCGGGTTGGCGTCAGACAGCTGCCGCGGCAGCCGCTTCTGGTACGCCGCGTCCTCCTCCGCCCGGAGCTCGGCGAACCAGGCCTTGCGGTCGCCCGCCTTCGCGATCCGGCCGGACGAAGCCTGGGTGACCGCCGCCAGGATCGCACCCGGGTCTCCGACCAGTCCGAGGTCGACGTCGCGGTTCTTGCCGACCGTGCGGTAGTCCATGTCGATCTGGACCACGGTCGCGCCCTTCGGCAGCCGGCGGCCGTAGCCCATCCGGAAGTCGAACGGGGTGCCGACGATCAGGATCAGGTCGGCGTTGTTGAACCCGTAGCGCCGGGACAGGTGGAAGTGGTGCGGGTCGCCGGGCGGCAGGGTGCCACGGGCCGAGCCGTTCATGAAGGCCGGCACGTTCAGCTTGCGGACGAAGTCGATCGCAGCGTCACTGCCTCGCGCGGTCCAGACCTGAGTGCCGAGCAGGACGACCGGCTTCTCCGCCCGCGACAGCAGGTCGGCGAGCGCCTCGATGTTGGCCGGGTCGCCGATGCTCTTGGTGGAGGCACGGTAACGGCCCGCCTCCGGGATGGTCGCGGACTCCACCGGGACGGAGTTGTCCAGGATGTCGCGCGGGATCTCCAGGAAGGACGGGCCGGGGGCGCCGTTGTAGCACTCACGGAACGCCATCGAGACCATGTCCGCTACTCGTGCGGTGTGCGGCACGGTCGCGGCGAACTTGGTGATCGGGGTCATCATGTCGACGTGCGGCAGGTCCTGCAGCGAGCCCATCTTGTGCTGGTTCAGGGCGCCCTGGCCGCCGATCAGCAGCATCGGGCTCTCAGCGCGGAACGCGTTCGCGACACCGGTCACGGCGTCCGTGGTGCCGGGGCCGGCGGTGACGACGGCGCAGCCGGGCTTACCCGTCATCCTCGCGTAGCCGTCCGCGGCGTGCGCTGCCACCTGCTCGTGCCGGACGTCCACGACGGCGATGCCCTCGTCGACGCAGCCGTCGTAGATGTCGATGATGTGACCGCCACACAGCGTGAAGATCACATCGATCCCCTCGGCCTTGAGGGCCTTGGCCACCAGATGTCCGCCCGAGATCGTGGCGGTCTTCGGCTCCGGTTCGGTCACTTCAGCGACCGCGTTCGCTGTATCGGTTACAGCTGGGGACACTGTTTGGGCCATCTGTGCAGTCATCTCCTCGTGGAAGGCTCGGTCTGCCCGGGGTCAGCGCGGGCCACACTGCATATGGTCAGTAGATTGCATACCGTATGGTGTAGTCGTAGTCATATCGCACCGCCAGACCAGTTGTCCAGAGGTCGACACCCGGCAGAATTCCTAACGACGACTGTATGCAGTATCCCGTATGCTTGTCGAGAGACGGCCGCTCCGAACCCTGCGAGCACGGGAGATGCGATGACGATCCACGACGAACTCGACCGGACCCGCAACGCTCTGCGGTCGCTCGAGAAAGCCCTTGCAGGCTTGAGGAATCAGCTCGGCCCGCATCTCGACGTACTGCGGCTGATGGACGACGTCGCGCGGTGCGCGTCGGACCTGCGGCGGCTGGAGGAGCAGGTACGGGCGCCGCACCGGCACGAGCTGGTGGTGATCCCGGACGACGACTACGACCACGGATT
The DNA here is from genome assembly GCF_035687465.1 of Kribbella sp. Classification (NCBI taxonomy): domain Bacteria; kingdom Bacillati; phylum Actinomycetota; class Actinomycetes; order Propionibacteriales; family Kribbellaceae; genus Kribbella; species Kribbella sp. The sequence goes on along the minus strand of NZ_DASRXP010000655.1, from coordinate 5,564 downwards.
GTGGGGCGCCGGCGACGTCGACCACGAGGGCCTGGGCGCGCCCGGCCGTCGTGCTCCTTGATCAGATTGTTGCCAAACACTGCTTCAGCAGACGTTTGAGCCGCAGATCGCCATCACCGCGAGAGGCCCGGGCGGTGACGGCGACGGCCTCGGCGGCGTGTTCGGTCGCCACGAAGGTCCGGTAGAAGGGCTCGCTCAGCCTGACCCGATCGAACACGGGGAGCCACCAACGGGCGATCCCGCCGGGCTGCTGCCCGTCTGGTCGATCGGCCAGCAGGTAAAGGGCTGTCTCGTGACTCCTGGTCAGGCGGGCGCGTTCGTCGCTGCTGAGCCCCTCCGGGCCGGCGAGCGCGGTGGAGACACAGAGCGCCACCAGCCGCGCTGAGATCTCCAGCCCTGGTTGAGCAGTGCCGATGAACGAGGGCGCCAGCGGCAGGAGAGCCCGTCTCCCCGCCCTGCTGCTGTGGTCGTGGACCACTCGGGCGATCGAGCCCAGGACGGGATGCACGCAGCTCGGGCGGTCCGTCCACGGCTCACGAGCCAGCTTGGACACGCGTTCCAGTACGCACGGCTCCGAGGTACGCACGCGGCCGTAATAGGCCATGCCGTGCGGCGTCTCGTCGCCCTCGGCGTCGACCTGCCGGTCGGCAGGCCCTGCGACGTGCAGGTGGTGAGCTTGTTGCGGGCTGTCCGCGCTACGGCTACCGGCGACGGCGTTGGCCCCGGCTCGCGTCGAACTCACTCGCCTGGCCGGACAGCGCCGCTGACAGGGGTGCCTAGCTGAGGTCGGACGGGTAGTGCGGGGCGGCCGGGTTGTTTGATGAAGCGGACGGTCACCGCGGTGAGCAGGCCGAGGAGGCCGGCGCCCAGGAAGACCGGCCGGTAGCCGACTGTGGCGACCAGGCTTGCCGCGACGCCGACGCCCACCAGACCGCCGGCTGCCTTCGCGCTGTAGAGGATGGCCTGGTTCTGCAGCAGGCTGTTCTCGCCGAAGAACTCGAGCACCAGGTTCGCCATGATCGCGTAGAAGGCCCCGCCGCCGAGGCCGGCGAACATCGCGCAGAGTACGAAAGCCCAGCCAGCACCCGACTCGCCCGCCAGGACCAGTCCGACGTGGGTGAAGCCCTCGATCATCAGGACGGCCGCAAGAACCCGCCGACGGCCGAAGGTGTCGGACAGGTTGCCGGCGAAGGACCGGCCGAGACCGTTGACCGCGGCAAGCATTCCGGCCGCGAACCCCGCCACTGCGACTCCGAGTTCTGCTTCGATCGCGTAGCTGACGACGAACGCGATGCCGAACAGCGACAGCGCAGTACTGAGTGCCAGGGTCAGCCACATCAGCGGCAGTGCTCCGGTCCGCATCGCCTCGGCCGGCTTGTAGTACCGGGCCGCGGGGAGGTTGTGCGGGATGCTGCGGTTCAGCTTGCGGTCGACCGCCCACGCCTGCGCGTCGAGGTGAGACGGCCACCAGTGCCGCGGCGGATCCTTGAGAACCCCGCCTGCCGTCATCACGACCAGCAGAGCGAGCACCGCGGTCAGGTCGAAGACGGTGCGCTGTCCCGCGGGCGAATCGAAGATGGTGAGCAGAGCGATGCTGGGCACCGCGCCTACCGCGAATCCACCCGTGACGAACCCGATGGTGGCGGTCCGCTTGTCCGGGAACCACCTGCCCGCGGTGGTGATGCACGCGGCGTACACGAGCCCGGCTCCGGTGCCGCCGATCAGCGCGTAGCCGACGACTACAGCGACATACCCGGTGGAATGCGCGAGCGTCGCCAGCCCCGCAGCCGCAAAGACACCACCCAGTGGTACGAGTTGGGTCGGCGTGGCCCGGCGTACCCGCTGGGCCCAGGCGGCGGGGATCGCCACCAGCGCCTGGCAGGCAACGAACAGCGCCAGCAGCCACATGGTCTCGACGGCGCCCCAGCCGCGGCTCGACTGCAGGCCGAGCGCGGCGGAACCGAACGAGTACTGCAGCGGACTGATCGCCACCATGCAGGCCCATGCGGCCCACAGTTGCCAGCGGCGGGAATGACCGGTCAATTCACGAGCGTCCTCGCCGACCCGGTACTGGCGGCCGTAGACGTCGCGTACCTCGCGGGGAGGAGTGCCGGTGGTTGCATCGTTCATGATCGGCTCCTGACTACTGCATACCGTATGGAACTGTGGTACTCCCCTGAGCTACCCGTTGTCCAGAGCTTGGGCCTTGTGAACGATTGTGCATACAGCATACAGTCGTCCAAACGTTGTCGCGTGAGGAGAGGACTGTCCGTGGACCTGATGGAGTACCAAGCCAAAGAACTCTTCGCCCGGCATGATGTGCCGGTCACTCTGGGAAGGGTGGTCGAGGACCCCGCCGATGCGGCCGCAGCTGCCGAGGCGCTCGGCGGCCGGGTGGTGGTCAAGGCCCAGGTGAAGGCCGGTGGCCGCGGCAAGGCCGGCGGCGTCAAGCTGGCCACGACGCCACAAGAGGCGACCGACCGCGCTTCCGACATCCTCGGCATGGAGATCAAGGGACTCACGGTCCGCCGGGTGCTGCTCGCGCCGGCTGCAGACATCGCCGAGGAGTACTACTTCTCCTTCCTGGTGGACCGGGCCAACCGCAACTATCTCTGCATCGCCAGTACCGAGGGTGGTGTGGAGATCGAAGAGGTCGCGCACACCAACCCGGACGCGATCGCCAAGATCTCGATCGACCCGGCGACCGGCGTCGACGAGGCGAAGGCTGCCGAGATCGTCGCCGCAGCGGGGTTCCCACCGGAGGCGGCGTCCGTCGTACAGAAGCTGTGGGCCGTGTTCATCGCTGAGGACGCCTCCCTGGTGGAGGTGAACCCGCTGGTGAAGCTGGCCGACGGCAGTCTCGAGGCGCTCGACGGCAAGGTGACGCTGGACGAGAACGCGGCGTACCGGCACCCGGACCATGCGGCCTTCGACGACAAGGCGTCCGCCGATCCGCTCGAGGCCGCGGCCCACGAGAAGGGCCTCAACTACGTCAAGCTGGACGGTTCCGTCGGCATCATCGGCAACGGCGCGGGTCTGGTCATGTCGACCCTCGACGTGGTCGCTTACGCCGGTGAGAAGCATGGCGGGGTCAAGCCCGCGAACTTCCTCGACATCGGCGGCGGCGCGTCCGCCGAGGTGATGGCGAACGGGCTGAGCATCATCCTCGGCGACGAGCAGGTCCGCAGCGTGTTCGTGAACGTGTTCGGCGGCATCACCGCCTGCGATGCGGTCTCGAACGGGATCGTGCAGGCGCTCGAACTGCTCGGTGAGAAGGCGAACAAGCCACTGGTGGTCCGGCTGGACGGCAACAACGTGGTCGAGGGCCGCCGGATCCTCGCCGAGGCGAACCACCCGCTGGTGACCGTGGTCGACACGATGGACGGCGCGGCGGACCGCGCCGCCGAGCTGGCCGCGGCCGGCGTACAGGCTTAGGAGGAATGGGTTATGGCGATCTTCCTCACCGAGGAGAGCAAGGTCATCGTCCAGGGCATGACCGGGTCCGAGGGTAAGAAGCACACCACCCGGATGCTTGCCGCAGGCACCAATATCGTCGGCGGCGTGACGCCCGGCAAGGGCGGGCAGGCGGTCGACTTCGACGGCCGGGCAGTACCGGTCTTCGGCTCGGTCGGCGAGGCGGTCAAGGAGACCGGTGCCGACGTGTCGATCGTGTTCGTGCCGCCGAAGTTCACCAAGGGCGCCGTGTTCGAGGCGATCGATGCCGGCGTGCCGTTGGTGGTCGTGATCACCGAGGGCGTGCCGGTGCACGACACCGCCGCGTTCTTCGCCGCCGCGCAGGCCGCGGGCACCCGGATCATCGGACCCAACTCCCCCGGCCTGATCAGCCCCGGCCGCGCGAACGCCGGCATCATCCCGGCCGACATCGCCGGCCCGGGCCGGATCGGGCTGGTGTCGAAGTCGGGCACGCTGACCTACCAGATGATGTACGAACTGCGCGAGTACGGCTTCACCACCGCGATCGGCATCGGCGGCGACCCGATCATCGGGACCACGCACATCGACGCGCTGCGGGCCTTCGAGGACGACCCGGACACCGACGCGATCGTGATGATCGGTGAGATCGGCGGCGACGCCGAGGAGCGGGCCGCCGCGTTCATCAAGGACAACGTGACCAAGCCCGTGGTCGGGTACGTCGCGGGGTTCACCGCCCCCGAAGGCAAGACGATGGGCCACGCGGGCGCGATCGTGTCGGGATCCTCCGGCACCGCGGCCGCCAAGCAGGAGGCCCTGGAAGCCGTCGGGGTCAAGGTCGGCAAGACGCCGTCCGAAGCCGCGCAACTGCTGCGCGATGCCCTCGAGCAGATCCCCGCCCCCGTCTGAGAGGCAGCACCACCATGCAGAAGATCGGTTTCATCGGACTCGGCATCATGGGGTCCCACATGGCCGCCAACCTGGTCCGGGCCGGCTACGACGTGACCGGGTTCGACGTCGTACCGGCGGGCGTCGAGAAGCTACTGCAGGCCGGCGGCAAGCCCGCACCCACGATCGCCGAGGCCGTCGCCGGTGCCGAGGTCGTCATCACGATGCTGCCGGACTCGCCCCAGGTGGCGGAGGTGGTGCTCGGACTGGGCGGGGTGTTCGAGTCCGCCACCGCTGGCGTACTGCTGATCGACATGTCCTCGATCGCCCCGGAGACGTCGATCGAGGTCGCGAGGGCCGGCACCGCCCTCGGCGTACGGGTGCTGGACGCACCGGTGAGCGGCGGCGAGCAGGGCGCGATCAAGGCGTCGCTGTCCATCATGGTCGGCGGCGCGGCCGAGGACTTCGAGGCCGCGCGACCGATCTTCGAGGACCTCGGCCGGACCATCGTGCATGTCGGCGGCCACGGCGCCGGCCAGACGGTGAAGGCGGCGAACCAGCTGATGGTGGCCGGCATCATCTCCCTGGTCAGCGAGGCGATCGTGCTGCTCGAGGCCTCCGGGGTCGACGGCCAGCGCGGACTCGAAGTACTGGCCGGCGGGTTGGCGGGGAACCGGATCCTCGACCTGAAAGCGGAATCGATGCTGGGCCGGCAGTTCGAGCCAGGCTTCCGCATCGACCTGCACCACAAGGACATGGGCATCGCACTGGCCTCCGGGCGTGCCGCGGGTGTCGCATTGCCAGTCACCGGGGTGGTCGCCCAACTGGTCGCCTCGGCCCGGGCTCAGGGTTATGGCTCGCTGGACCATTCGGCGTTGTTGAAGGTCATAGAGCAACTGTCTGGCCGCCTCGAGGCCTGACAATCGAGTTGGAGCGGGCCGGCGACCCACTGGGGTGTCGCCGGCCCGCTTCCTCTTTCCCCAGTACGCCGGTGCGCTCGCACGCTGGTACGCCGGTGCACTGGATGTGGTTCGCGAGTCGATGCGTGCGGGTGGTTCGACGGTCGCATGGTGCATGTGATTCGCGGATTGGTGATTGTGGTTCGCGGGGTACATAGGTGTGGGTGGTTCGCGTCGCCGGGCTGCGTGATGGTGCTAGTCGCGGCGAGGTGAGTCAAGGGCGCTTCGCGGCCCTTCGGGCTCGAACAAGTTCGACCCTTGACACACCTCACCACGACCAGGGAA
>NZ_DASRXP010000654.1:0-12619 GCF_035687465.1 Kribbella sp. | reverse complement strand
CCGCACCGCACTCCGTCTGCCGCAACCACCCAGCCTGGCGGCACCGGCTGGAGTCCAGGCTGCCGGGGCGACGCCCTGGACCACACCGAACGATGACTTCTACCGGATCGATACCGCGTTGTCCGTGCCGCTGATCCTGCCGGCCGACTGGAGGCTGCGGATCCACGGCATGGTCGAGCGGGAGATCGAGCTCAGCTTCGAGGATCTGCTGAAGCGCACGGTCGTGCACAAGTGGGTCACCTTGGCCTGTGTGAGCAACGAGGTCGGCGGCGACCTGATCGGGAACGCGCTCTGGTCGGGGGTGCTGCTGAAGGACCTGCTCGCCGAGGCGGTGCCAGCCGCCACCGCGGACGCGATCAAGTCGACCTCGAAGGACGGCTTCACCGCCGGTACTCCGCTCGGCACGCTGACCGACGATCGCCAGTCGATGCTCGCCTTCGCGATGAACGGGCAGCCGCTGCCGCTGGAACACGGGTTCCCGGTGCGCATCGTCGTACCGGGGCTGTATGGGTACGTGTCGGCGACGAAGTGGCTGACGGATATCGAGGTGACCCGGTTCGACAAGTTCCAGGGCTACTGGACGCCGCGCGGGTGGTCCGAGATGGGGCCGATCAAGTTGTCGTCGCGGATCGACACCCCGCGGTCCAAGGCGTCCGGTGGTCAGGTCACGGTCGCCGGGGTGGCGTGGGACCAGCATGTCGGGGTGTCGAAGGTCGAGGTCCGGGTCGACGGTGGTCCTTGGCAGCAGGCGACGCTGGCCACAGATGCGTCGATCGACACCTGGCGGCAGTGGTATTGGAACTGGGATGCGCCGCGCGGCAACCACGTGCTGCAGGTTCGCGCGTTCGACGCGAAGGGCAATCCGCAGATCGAGGCCCAGGCGCCGCCGGCGCCGAACGGCTCGACCGGTCTGCACAGCGTCGACATCAAGGTCGGCTGACAGCCGCCAGGACCATCGGCAGGAAGGTGTGCTCGAGGGATCCGGCGGGGACCTCTGAGGGCTCGAGCAGGCTCTGCGAGCGGGCGCCCTCGTGCAGGGCGATCACGAGCCGGACGAACTGCTCGGGCGGGACGCTCAGCCGCAGGTCGCTGGCCGCGCTGATCTCCTCGACGAGCTCCGTCAGCCGCTGACGAAACATCGCCCGTTGGCGATTGAGAGCCGTCGCCGCCTCGGCATTGCGCAACGCATGCAGGGTGAACTCGGTCGAGATCAGATGCCACTGCCGCTGATCGGGCGCCGCGTCGTCCAGCAACCCCAGTACTGCGTCGAGCAGCGTGCCGGGCTTGTTCGCCAGGTCAGGGAGCAACGCGCTGATCTGTTCCAGCAGGCGATCTGTGGTCGCCTGGAACAGCGCGAGCACGAGCTCGTCCTTCGAGGCGAAGTTCGAGTAGAAGGCGCCACGGGTGAACCCGGCCCGCTCGCAGATGTCCTCCACCGAGGCGCCGTGGAACCCGCGCTCGGCGAACACTTCGAGCGCACCCTCCAGCAGGCGGGCCCGGGTGGCGGAGCGGCGGCGCTTGGGCGTTTCCATACCTCGTAGGATACAGTCCTGTATTGAATACACAACCGTATTGAACGGGGACACGGGATGCAGCTCAGGGCTTATGCGATCAGCGTGCGCGGTCCGCACGCGCCGATGCTGGACCCGACGTCGGTCCAGGTGAGCGATCACCAGCTCGTGCTGCTGACGGGGTACCCGGGGCCGGGGCATGTCGCGGCAGCACTGGGCCTGTCGGGGCGGCTTCGCCCGGACGGCGGTGAGGTGAAGCTGGACGGCCGGTCCGATGCCGGCGTACTGCGCCGGACGGTCGCGGTCGTGGACGCGCCCGGGATCACCGAGCCGGACGATGCGTTGCCGGTCCGGCTGGTGGTCGGCGAGGAGTTGGCTATCGCAGGCCGGAAGGCCGGACGCAAGGCGGTGCAGGACTGGCTGGACGAGCACGATGCCGCCGAGCATGCGGACAAGCGGTTCGAGCATCTGCCGGTGGCGACCCGGACGAGGTTGCTGGCCGAACTGACGGTTGCGAGACCCGAAGTCCGGGCCGTGATCCTGACGATGCCGGATCGGCTGGGCGGGGATCCGCACGGCTGGTACGGCGTCGGGCGTGATCTCGCGTCCCGGGGATACGGCGTGATCATCACTTGCGCGGAGACGTCGGCCCGGTTGCTCGGCGTACCGGCTGCGCAGATGGGCTCGGTGGAACCGCCCGAACCTGTCCAAGTGGAGCCGGCTGCGCCTGTCGAGTCCGCCATACCGATCGAAAGTGCACGGCCGATCGAGAAGGAAGCAGGGGTCGAGGCATGACCGCCGTCCGGATGGCCTTGAGTGAGTTGCGGCGGCTGACCGCTGGGCGGTTGCCGAAGCTCGCGGTGGTGGCCATGCTCTGCGTGCCGATGCTGTACGGCGGGTTGTACCTCTACGCGAACCACGATCCGTACGGGCGGCTCGACAAGGTCCCGACCGCGGTCGTCGTGGAGGACGAGGGGACCACGCTGTCCACCGGCGAGAAGCTGTCCGTGGGTCCGCAGGTCGCCGACGAACTGGTGAAGTCGAAGAGTTTCGACTGGCATCGCGTCGATCGTGCTGAGGCGACCGCGGGAGTGAGTGACGGGAAGTACGAGTTCGCGCTGGTGCTGCCGAAGACCTTCTCGGCCGACCTGGCCTCGAGCGCGGAGTTCCAACCGCGGCAGGCGACTCTCGAACTGACCACCAACGACGCGAACAACTACCTCGCGCACACGATCGCGAACCAGGTCGTCGCGCAGGTGACCAAGACCGTGGCGGCCCAGGTGAGCGAGACCGCGGCGAGCAAGCTGCTGGCCGGGTTCAGCACGATCCACGGGCAGGTCGAGAAGGGTGCAGCGGGCGCTGGGCAACTGCAGAGCGGGCTGACGTCAGCCAACACCGGGGTTGTCCAGTTGCAGACGGGTGCCAACCAGCTGAACACCGCGCAGAAGCAACTCTCCACGGGCGCGACAAAGCTCTCCAATGGTCTCGGCACAGCAGGCAAGGGCGCGAGCGATCTCGCGTCCGGAGCCGGGCAGCTGAGTACAGGGTTGGGCACTCTGAAGACGAAGACCTCCGGCCTGCCCGCGCAGACGAAGGCGCTGGCGACCGGCGCGGACCAAGTTGCCGATGGCAACGAGAAGATCGCGGGCGTCGGGCAGCAGGTGGCGACTGCTTCCAGCACGCTGCTGAAGGACCTGAGCACGATCGACGCCGGTCTGGCGACAAGCCTGAAGGAGCGCGGGTTCACCCAGGCGCAGATCAATCAGGTACTCGCGGAGACGGCGAAACTGCGCGGCCCGGTGATCACGGCGAACACCAAGATCCAGTCGACCTCGAAGCAGCTGAACCAGCTCTCCACCGGCGCCCGACAGGTCTCGAACGGCGCCTCCGCCCTGGCAAGCGCAACGCCAGCCCTGACCTCGGGGATCAGCAGTGCCGCAAGCGGCGCCGCCAAGCTCAGCACGGGTGCGACTGACTTGAAGACTGGTGTGGCGAGTCTCCAGGCAGGCGCCTCGCAACTCGCGACCGGCGAACAGCAGGCCGTCACCGGTCAGGGTCAATTGCTTACTGGCGTCAATAGCCTCGCGACCGGCATCGGCAAGCTCAAGACCGGGGCAACTGAGCTCAACACGGCGCTGACGAACGGCGCGAAGCAGATCCCGGATCCGTCGGCAGAGGCTCGGAAGGCCGTTGCGGAGACGCTGGGTGCGCCAGTGGGATTGAAGAACACCTCCCAGGCGACGGCCGACAGCTATGGCGCTGGGCTGGCGCCGTTCTTCCTCAGTTTGGCCTGCTGGATCGGGGCGTACGTGCTCTTCCTGCTGGTGCGACCGCTGTCGCCGCGCGCTCTTGCTGCCCTGCAGTCGCCGGTGCGGGTCGCTCTCGGTGGATGGTTGCCGCCTGCGATCTTTGGAGCGATTCAGGCGGTTCTGGTGTTCATCGCGGTGGTGTTCGGGCTGGGGATCGAGGCTGCGCATCCTTGGCTGACCGCTGGGTTCCTGGTACTGGCCTCGGTGACTTTCGTGGCGATCCTGCATGCGTTGTCGGCCTGGTTCGGCGCCGTCGGGAAGTTCCTGGGGTTGGTGCTGATGGTGATCCAGTTGGTCAGCGCGGGCGGGACCTTCCCGTGGCAGACGATTCCGGCGCCGCTGTACTTCTTCCATCACGTGCTGCCGATGAGCTACGCCATCGATGGGGTGCGGCATCTCATGTACGGCGGTTCCGGGGCATCCCTCGGCACGGATCTGCTGGTGTTGGTCGCCTGGTTGGTGGCCGGCCTGACCGCCTCCAGTCTCGCCGCCCGCAAGCAACGAGTCTGGCCCGCGAAGAAGCTCCAGCCGGAACTGGCGCTGTAGTAGTGCTGGTGGGGATCCCCCGGCCGGAGTGCGGAGGGATGATCGTTGTGTGGTTTGTTCATGATCGGGCGGTTCACCGACTGGCTGCTGGGGCTGCAGGGATTTCCTGTCTACGGCCTCGTCGGGTTGGTGGTATTCGCCGAGGATGCGCTGTTCGTCGGGTTCGTGCTGCCGGGTGAGACGGCGGCCGTCCTCGGCGGGGTCATTGCCAGTGCCGGCCACGTGTCGCTGCCGTGGATGATCGTCGTTGTCGTGGCCGCGGCGATCATCGGCGACACCGTGGGGTACGAGGTCGGCCGCCAATTCGGTCCGCGGCTACTGCGGACCCAACTGCTGGTACGGCGAAGCGCCAGCATCGACGCCGCCCGCCGGCAACTGGCTCGCCGGGGCGGCAGCGCGGTCTTCCTCGGACGCTTCGTCGCGTTCCTGCGGGCTGTGATGCCCGCGCTGGCCGGCACCGCGGGCATGCACTATCCGAGATTCCTCGCTTTCAATGCCGCGGGCGGGGTGGTTTGGGGGACCGGCGTGGTCCTGATCGGGTACCTCGCCGGCCACTCCTATGCCAAGGTCGAGAAGACGTTCGGCCAGGTGGCGGCGGTGGTCGTCCTCGCGGTGGTGCTGATCGCGATCGGGATCTGGACGGTCCGCCGCCACCGTCGGCGGCAAGCCAGCTGAGCCTCGGGGTCAGCGCAGGTCCTTCACGGCGAGCCGGCGGAAGGTGATCGTCTCGTTGGCGCCGAAATCACCGGTCTCGTAGAGCAGCCCCACGGTGTTCTGGTCGAGGTCGACGAGATCCGAGTACGCCGCGGGCAGGCCGGAGATGGCGAGCGCCGACTCCCACGTGACGCCGTTGTCCTTGCTCACTCGCAGCGTCATCGCTGCCCGCGCCGCCGGGTCGGCAGGACCTGAGTAGATCAGCAGGTCCCTGATGGAGAGCAAGCTTGCCTGGACGACCGGTCCGACCAGGGTCGCCTGCGGGCGGAACGGCTTCTGCAGGGTCTTCCCGCCATCCAGGGAGTACGCGTCGGCCCGGTTGCCCGGCGCGGTCCCGTTGTGCTCGCGGGTGTTGAAGTAGACCCTTCCATCGGGCAATTGGGCCGCGGTCGACTCGTTGACATTGATGTAGCCGTCGGGCTTGTCGTCGACGTACCCGATCTGCCAGGTGCGGCCCCCGTCGTCGGAGTACAGGCTGTGGCCGCCGTAGTACTTCGCCTCGGCGCCGGTGTCGGTGGAGCCGGCGGGTGGCGCGATGGAGTGGTTGGCCGGGATCAGCAGGCGGCCGGATCGCAGCGCGATGCCATGGCCGGGCGTGGTCGCGTACCAGCGCCAGTCGGGCAGTTTGACGGCGCTCGTGAGTTCCTGTGGCGCCGAGAAGGTCTTGCCGTCGTCGGTGCTTCGCTGGACGAAGACGCGGCGGCTGTCCTCGGGACTCGCCTCGCCACGCAGGATCTGCGCTTCCGTGACGGGGCCGTTCCGGACACTCAACAGGACGAGGTCGCCGGAGGCAGGGTCGACGACGGGAGCGGGGTTGCCGATCGTGTTGGTGCCGTGGTCGGCGACAAGTTGCTGCGGACCCCACGTGCAGCCGCCGTCGGTGGACTTGCGCAGCACGATGTCGATATCGCCGGTGTCGGACGAGCCGCCCCGGCGCCCTTCGGCGAAGGCGAGCACCGCGCCGTCCGCGGCCTCGACGACCGCGGGGATCCGGTACGACGCGTAGCCGCCGACGCCGGACTGGAAGGGTACGGATTCACGGCATTTGGCGGTGGCGGAACCAGCAGTTGCGCCGGCGGTCGCAGTACCGGCGACTGTGAGCGCCAGGCCGATGGTGATCAGGGTGCGAGTGACGTGCATTGGTCAGCTCCTAACTCGGGCGGGAGTGCGAGGAGTCAGATATCTGACCTCTCACACGAAACCACAGGCGGGGGAAGGCAGGGGCGGGGGTGGGCGGGGTTAGGTGGGGGTGTGGAGTTTGGTGGAGCGGGTTCGGACGTCGTTGAAGTGTTCTTGCATGCGTTGGATACTTTCGATCGCCTCGCCGGCCTGCAGCGCCTCCACGATGCGGAGGTGGACGGCCGCGCGACCGCCCTCGACGGGTGCCGGGATCGCGTCACCCAGGCGGACGAAGATCTCCCAGAAGAGCTCGATCAGGTTGTCCACCAGCGGGTTCCGCAAACCCTTGTAGAGCAGCAGATGGAAGGCGCGGTCGACCTCGGTGATCTCCTTGCCCTCGGCCTCCAGTTCCGCCATCCGCTCGGCCAGGCGAGCACATTCGGCGAGTTCCTCACTGCCGGCCCGGCGCGCCACCGCCGGCATCAGCCCGACCTCCATCGCCTCGCGGGCGGTCAGGATCTCCTCCAGCGCCATCCCCGGTACCGCCAGCCCGTACGGCAACTGCTCGATCAACGGCCGGAACGAGAAGCTCGACACGAACAAGCCGTTGCCGTGCTGGGCCTCGATCACGCCCAGCGTCTGCAGACTTCTCGTTGCCTCACGCAACGAAAGTCGGCTGACCCCGAGCTCGGCGGCCAGCATCGCCTCGGACGGCAGCCGGTCACCGGGACCCAGTTCGCGGGACCGGATGAAGTCGCGCAGCTTCACCTGGGCCTCGCGGTAGATCGGGCTCCTGCTCACGGCCATCCTTCCGTCGAGGTCACAGCGGTGGTTCATCGTGCCATGCACCTCAGCCCGCAGCGGCCCCAACGGCGTACGGGTGACTTCCGGTGGGATGGCGGCGTCGACACCGCCATCGCACCGGAACTGTCGCGAAATTAGTCAGATATCTGATCTCTGTCAACAGTTCGCCGGGGTTGCTTTGCCTCTTCCTGCAGATCGCAAGCGGCGCAGGCGGGGACCGTGGCAGGCTGAGCGCGACAACAAGGGGAAGGGACTTCATGCGCTTCGGGTTGAAGGTGAATCCGGCCGGGTGGGACGACGCGTCGTACTGGGCGGGGATCGCGGAGTCGGCCGGTTTCGACGGGCTGTGGACCGGGGACAACCTGCGGAATCCGCGGGATCCGGCGATTCCGGTACTGGACGGACCGACGGTGATCACCGGCTGGGCCGCGACCACGACGCGGATCCGGGTCGGGCTGCTGATCGGGAACCTGGTGTTCCGGCACCCGACCGTGCTCGCGAAGCAGGCGCTGACGATGGACCACGTGTCCAGCGGGCGGTTCGACTTCGGCATCGGGTCCGGGCTGTGGCCGACTGACCACGCGATGGCCGGGGTGCCGCTGTGGACGGCGCGGGAGCGGAGCGAGCGGCTGAGCGAGTTCGTCGCGGTGGTCTCGCGGTTGCTTTCCGGCGATGTCTCGGATCACGACGGGCCGTACTATCCGTACTCGCAGGCCTCGATGGCGCCCGGGGTCGTGCAGGACCGGCTGCCGCTGATCGTCGCGGCGAACGCTCCGCGGGCTCTGGTGGTCACGGCTGCGCATGGGGATGGGTGGACGAGCTTCCCGGGCGCTGCCGACGAGGCGGACTTCTACGAGGCATCGGTCGAACGCGTGCGGGTGCTGGACGAGTTGCTCGGCGGCCGGGAGATCCGGCGGATCCTGCTGGCGTACGGGAAGCTCGATCCGTGGGCCTCGGTAGACGGCTTCGCCCGGTTGGTCGAGCGCTACCGCGGGGTCGGCTTCAACGAACTCGTCGTCTACGCCCCGAAGGAGCACGAGCGCGAAGTCTTCGACCAGGTGGCAGCCAAGCTCGACACCTTCCGCTGAAGCCGTCCGGCATCGGATGTTCGTCGAGGCGGTTCAGAGAGTGAGGAGGATCGGGTCGCGGTCGGCGTTGAGGCCGCGGAGCAGGCTGGCGAAGTCGGGTCCGTGGAGGTGAACGGACTCGTTGCACCAGGTGTCGACGATCGGCTCGTCGGTGGTGACGTGGCCGGCCAGTTCGGTCCGGCTGAGTTCGTAGAGCTGGGCCGGGTTGCCGGTCATGTCGACGATGGTCCGGAGCAGTTCGGCGGCCTGCTCCTCCCAGAGAAAGTTGTCGGCGGCAACTTCATCGGGCCGGATCAGCAGCAGGTCGACATCACTGTCCAGATCCCCGGCTGGTGCATCGTCGTCGCGGCGGGCGGCAGCGCCGTACAGGCCGGCGTGGATCGGTGCGATGCTCCACGCCGAGATCTCCGCCCGAAGCCCGCTGATCAAGGTGCCGCGCAGATCGGCCAGCAACTCGACCGCCTGAGCGGCCAGATGCTTCCGGTTCAGGCTGTACAGCAACGCGTTGCCGGACTCGTGCACATGCACCAGGCCCGTCATCGTCAGGCGCTGCAGGATCAATCGCACGCCGGCGACACTGCCCGCCCCGGCCAGCCGATGAATCTGCCGCCCGGACAGCATCCGGTCGGCCCGCGCCAGCACCTGCAACACCGGCCCGTCCAACGACGGCACCACCGTACTGATCGGCCTACCGAGATCCATGGCCAGCCCTGCTCACAAAAGTACGCACCCGACCACGATAGTGAGCACAGTAACCATTCCCCTACTTTCCGTGACCAGTCAGCTTGAGTGGGCGGCGCTGACCACATTCCAGATAGTGAAATGCGTAAAGGAGATAGTCGAGCCCGTCCGATCGGGAAAAACAAGCAGGCTTGATTCTTTTTGGGTGGGGTGGGAGGCTCGGACGACTGACTGCTGCTAGCAGGGGAGTCCGCGTGCAACTGGACGAAGTACTTGCCGATCTGTGGGCCGAGAGCGCTGAGCTGGATCTGCTGGTGGGTGGATTGGCGGCTGATGGATGGGCTACGCCGACGCCGGCCGAGGGCTGGACTGTCGCTCATCAGATCGCCCATCTGGTCTGGACCGACGAGGCCGCGCACCTGGCCGCGACCGATCCGGACGAGTTCACCGCCACGCTCAAGCAGGCGATGGAGAGTCCGACCTCTTACGTCGACGAGGGCGCTACCGAGATCGCTACGTTGCCGCCCGCGGAGCTGTTGATCCACTGGCGGCAGACGCGGGTCGAGTTGGCGGATGCGCTGAAGGCTGTGCCGGCCGGCGAGAAGCTGCTGTGGTTCGGGCCGCCGATGAGTCCGACCTCGATGGCGACCGCGCGGCTGATGGAGACCTGGGCGCATGGGCAGGATGTCGCCGACGCGCTCGGGATCACCAGGCAGCCGTCGAGCCGGCTCAGGCACGTGGCACACCTCGCCGTACGGACACGCAACTTCGCCTACCTGCTGAACGACCGCACACCGCCGAGCGCGGAGTTCTCCGTGGAACTTCAGGGCCCGGACGGGCAGCAGTGGTCGTGGGGACCGGAGGATGCGGACCAGCGGGTGACTGGTTCGGCGTTGGACTTCTGCCTGCTCGCGACGCAACGCCGGCACCGCGACGACCTCGACGTACGGGCGGTGGGTGCTGAGGCGGAGGAGTGGCTCGGGATCATCCAGGCATTCGCGGGGCCGCCCGGCAAGGGGCGGCAGCCGGGACAGTTCGCATGAGCGGCGGTGGACAAGCGTGAGCAAGCCGATTCGGATCGGGAATGCCTCCGGGTTCTACGGCGACCGGTTCAGTGCTTTCCAGGAGATGGTCACCGGTGGGCCGCTCGACGTGGTGACCGGGGACTACCTCGCCGAACTGACCATGTTGATCCTCGGTCGGGACCGGCTCAAGGACCCGTCGCTCGGCTACGCGAAGACGTTCCTCAAGCAGTTGGAGGCCGGGCTCGGCGAGGCGCTGGACCGCAACATCTCCGTGGTCAGCAACGCAGGCGGCCTCAACCCGGCTGGGCTTGCCGAAGCCATCCAGCAGCTCGCCGACAAGCTCGGCCTGCACCCAAAGATCGCGTACGTCGAAGGCGACGATCTCCTGCCCCGCGTGGACGAGCTCGACCTCGGTAAACCCCTCACAGCCAACGCCTACCTCGGCGCCTGGGGTATCGCGGAAGCACTCCAGGCGGGAGCCGACGTCGTCGTCACGGGCCGCGTCACCGACGCCTCGGTGATCGTCGGACCCGCCGCCGCGCACCATGGCTGGAAGCGGGACCAGTACGACGAACTCGCGGGTGCTGTGATCGCCGGACACGTGATCGAGTGCGGGTGTCAGGCGACCGGCGGCAACTACGCGTTCTTCCACGAACTGCGCGATCTCGGCCGACCGGGATTCCCGATCGCCGAGATCCACGCGGACGGCAGCAGCGTGATCACCAAGCACGACGGGACCGGTGGCGCCGTCACGATCGACACCGTCAAGGCGCAACTGCTCTACGAGATCACCGGCGCCCGGTACGCCGGTCCGGACGTCACGGCCCGGGTGGATTCCGTCCAACTCGAAGAGATCGGCCTGGATCGGATCCAGCTCTCCGGGGTCCAGGGCGAACCACCTCCCCCGAAGTACAAGGTGTCTCTCAACGCGGTCGGCGGGTATCGGAACGAGATCGCGTTCGTGCTGACCGGACTCGAACTCGAGGCGAAGGCCGACCTGGTGAAGGACCAACTCGAGCGGTCTCTGCGGACCAAGCCGGCCGAGCTGAAGTGGACGGTCGTCTGGGCCGAGAAGCCGAATGCGGAGACCGAGGAACAGGCGAGTGTCAAGCTGAGGTGCGAGGTGAAGGATCCCGATCCGAAAGTGGTCGGCCGGGGATTCTCCAGCGCCGCCGTTGAACTCGCGCTGTCGAGCTACCCGGGATTCCACGTGACGGCTCCGCCGGGCGACGGCGCGCCGTACGGGGTGTTCACGGCGGGATTCGTCGACGCCGGCGAGGTGTCGCATGTCGTCGTCCTGCCAGACGGGACGCGCAAAGTGATCGAGCCGGCGGCCGAGACACAGCCGCTGGTCGACGCGGAGGACGCCGGGCTCCCGATGCCGTTGCCGCAACTGGTGGCGGCAGGACGCCCGGCGCGATCGCTGACCCGGGAGGTTCCGCTGGGCCGAGTGGCGGGTGCTCGCAGCGGCGACAAGGGTGGCGACGCGAACGTCGGGGTCTGGGTCCGGAACGAGACTGCCTGGCGCTGGCTGGCGCACACGCTGACCGTCGAGCTGTTCCAGGAGTTGTTGCCGGAGACAAGGGAACTGGTGGTCACCCGGCACGTGCTGCCGAATCTCTGGGCGCTGAACTTCGTGGTCAAAGGTCTGCTGGGTGAAGGAGTCGCCTCGCAGGCGCGGTTCGACCCCCAGGCGAAGGCGGTCGGTGAGTGGTTGCGGTCGCGCTACGTCGACGTACCGGAGGTACTGCTGTGAACACGCTTGCGTCCGAACAGGCGAGGGGCCTGCCCCACAGTTCTTCGGACGCAACGGCTGAGCGGAAGGCGTTGCGGGAGACGGTACGGCGGTTCGTGGGCGCTGAGGTGATGCCGTATCTCGATCAGTGGGAGCGGGACGGTGAGCTGCCGCGGTCTTTGCACGAGAAGGCGGGCAAGCTGGGGCTGCTCGGAGTCGGGTTTCCTGAGGAGGCCGGCGGAGGCGGTGGCACGCTGGCCGATGCGATCACTGTGGTCGAGGAGTTGCACTACGCGGGCGGCTCCGGCGGGCTGTCCGCGTCGCTGCTGACCTGTGGGATCGCCGTGCCGCACATCATTGCCGCAGGCAACCAGGAGCAGATCGACCGGTGGGTCCGGCCGACGCTGGAGGGTCACCTGATCGGCTCGCTCGCGATCACCGAACCTGACGGTGGATCCGACGTCGCCTCCCTCCGTACTACGGCTCGCCGCGACGGGGACACGTTCGTCGTCAACGGCTCGAAGACCTACATCACCTCGGGCTGTCGCGCGGACTTCGTCACCACTGCGGTCCGGACCGACGAGCCCGGCTCGCACGGAGTCAGCCTGCTCGTGATCGAACGCGGCACGCCTGGATTCGTGGTGTCGCGCAAGCTTGAGAAGATGGGGTGGCTCTGCTCGGACACGGCGGAGTTGTCCTTCACCGATGTCCGAGTCCCAGTTGCCAACCTGGTCGGCGTACAGGGGTCTGGATTCGTTCAGCTCGCGCAGAACTTCGTCGCTGAGCGGTTGACGCTGGCAGTGCAGGCGTACGCCGGGGCGCAGCGGGCGTTGGACCTGACTGTCTCGTGGTGCCGGGCCCGGGAGACCTTCGGGCAGCCGCTGATCTCTCGGCAGAGCGTTCAGCACACACTCAGCGAAATGGCGCGGCGGATCGACGTCGCACGGGTCTACGTGCACGAGGTGGTCCACCGGGCCTCGGAAGGCGACGACGTGATCGCCGAGGTGTGCTTCGCCAAGAACACCGCGGTCGAGGCCGGGCAGTGGGTCTGCGACCAGGCGCTCCAGTTGCACGGCGGCCTCGGCTA
>NZ_DASRXP010000653.1:0-6690 GCF_035687465.1 Kribbella sp. | reverse complement strand
TGGTCCGGCAGTGTTGAAGGCGGTGGCGGCTGGTGCGGCAAGCCTGGTCGAAGTGACGCGGTTGCGGGCAGAGGTCGCTGCGGCGCTCCGGGAGGTGGAGGCCAGTCGTACGCGGTTGGTTCAGGTCGGCGATGCCGAACGCCGCAGGCTCGAGCGGGATCTGCACGACGGTGCTCAACAGCGGCTGGTCTCACTCGGTATGGCGATGCGGCTGGCCCAACGGCACCTCGGCGACGGCACGGTCGACGTCAACGGCCTGCTCGACCAGGGGGTTGCCGAACTCGCGACCGCGATCGCCGAACTCCGGCAGATCGCCCACGGGTTGCGTCCGACCAGCCTCGACGACGGACTCCATGCGGCGTTGACAGCAATCACCCGGACCTTGCCGATCCCGGTCCAGCTGCACATCGGCCCTGACCGGCTCCCCGACGATCTCGCCACGACCGCGTACTTCGTGGCCGCGGAGGCGGTGGCCAACGCGGCGAAGTACTCGCAGGCGACCTCGATCGCGGTCCGGGTGGCGCAGTCGGCCGACGATGTCCGGATCCGGGTCGAGGACGACGGCTGCGGGGGCGCGGTTCCCAGGCCCGGCTCGGGGCTGAGCGGACTGGCCGACCGGGTCGCGGCCCTCGGCGGCTCGCTGTCGATGCACAGCCCGGCCGGAAGCGGTACGACAATCGAGGCGGTGCTGCCGTGCGGATCGTGATCGGCGAGGACTCGGCACTGTTCCGCGAAGGGCTCGCCCGGCTGCTCGCCGATGCCGGTCACGAGATCGTCGGCCGGGCCGGTGACGCCGTGGCGCTGGTGACCGTGGTCGGCGAGACCGAGCCCGACCTCGCCGTGATCGACATCCGGATGCCACCCGACAACACCGACGACGGCGCTCGCGCGGCCCGGCAGTTGCGGACCAGCTATCCGGAGATGGGCATCGTGTTGCTGTCGCAGCACATCGAGACCCGGCACTCGGTCGACCTGGTCAGCGGCGGCGGATTCGGCTACCTGCTCAAGGATCGCGTGCTGGACGTCGACGAGTTCCTGGATGCGCTGACCAGGGTCGCGGCCGGTGGTTCGGCGCTGGACCCGGAGGTGGTCGGCCGGCTGATCGGACGCCCGCACAGCGATGACCGGTTGGCGCCGCTGACGCCGCGGGAGCGCGAAGTACTGGCTCTGATGGCAGAAGGGTGCACCAACGTGGGGATCGGCCGCCGGCTGTGGCTGACGGAACGCACGGTGGAGACCCACGTGGGCAGCATCATGGCCAAGCTCGGCCTGGTCTCGAACCCTGTGGACCACCGCCGGGTACTCGCGGTGCTGACCTATCTTGGTCAGCAGTAGCCCTCGAGGATCGGACGGCAGAATGCGGATCGTGGTGTTTCATCCGGGCGCGATGGGTTCCCAGCTCGCAGCCCAATTGGTTGCCGGAGGCCACGAAGTTCACTGGGTCCCGGACGGTCGCAGCAAAGCCTCCGTGGAGCGCGCCGAAGCAGCAGGGCTGATCGGTACTCCGTTCGCCGAGGCGATCGAGTCCGCCGAGGTGGTGCTGTGCTCGTGTGCTCCGCAGGGCGCGGTCGAGGTAGCTCGGCAGGTCGGCGCGGCCGGGTTCGCTGGTGTCTACATCGAGGCCAACCCGCTGTCGCCCAAGTCGCTCGACGAGGCCAAGGATGCTTTGCCCCAGGCAACCTTCACGGACGCGGGCGTGATCGGCCCGCCTCCCACAGGTGGTTCCTCCCCGACTCATCTGATGCTTTCCGGACCAGCCGCGCAGCAGGCCGCCGACCTCTGGGCCGGGACTGCGGTGACTCCGATGGTCGTAGGCGAGCAGGTCGGCGCGGCCAGTGCAGCCAAGTCTGCCTACGCCCTTTACAACAAGGGGAAGGCGGCACTCGCCGTACTCGCGTTCGACCTAGCAGCCAAGCACGGCGTCACCGACGCCCTGACAGCCCAACAGATCCGCCCGGACGCAGCCTCCCTCAAGGACCCACATCTCCCCGAGCACCTCAAGGCCGTCGCCTGGCGCTGGGGCCCCGAGTTCGACGAACTAGCCGATACCCTCGACGCCGCCAACCTCGAAGGCAACGCGGCCCGCGCCCTCCGTTCGGTTTGGACCCGCCTCGCCGCAAATCCCTGAGGGGCTTACCCACCGAGATTGTGCGTTGGCACCTGAGATTCTGAGGGGTCAACCCACAATCTCAGTGGGTAACCCCCTTACCGCCGGGCGCGCACGAACGCTTGGCGGATCTGGGCGACCACGGTGGCCGGGCGGTTGAGGTCGGACCAGGTGATCCTGACGACCTCCAGTCCCAGTGCGCGGAGGCGGTCCTCGCGGCGCTTCTCCTGGACCAGTACCTCCGCTGATCCGTTGGTGTACTTCATCAGGCCATCGAACTCGACGATTGTCTGGTACTCCGGGAAGTAGAAGTCGACCCGGCCGACGAATCCGTCCGCATCCTTGAACGAGGACTGCAGGACCGGTGCGGGCAGACCGTGGTTGTGCATCAACACACGCAGGCGGGACTCGCCCACGGACTCGCACTGAGGGTTGACGAAGGCAAGAGCCGAGCGAGCCGACGCGCTGCCCGGCCAGGACTCGATCACGGTCAAGAGTCGAACTATCTCAGCCGTGCTGACCTTGTGTTCGTGGAATGCGGCGTCCGCGCTGACCACGGTGGACTCGAAGGATGCCGTGCAAGCCAGCTCGACCAACGCCCGTGGCAGGGTGGTCGTCGCCAAGCCGCTCACCTTGGTGAGATCTGCCGGTGTCAAATTGCCGCGGTGATATCTGACACCGGCAACGAGCCGGCCTTTGCGTTTGTCCAGCCGATTGAGATGGACCTCGTCCAGGTCGACGCCCCACATGGTCAGCTCGTGCAGTGCGAGTGCCGATTGGTGGCTCACCACAACAGAGCCGGGTTGCACCGAGTTCATTGCCGCGTGCACCGATCGCCGATGCCGGATGATCTGCTGCTCCCAGGGTGGCCGGCCGCTCAGGTCCGCTGCTTCGGCGTACTGGCCGTAGCGGACCTTCTCCCATCGACCGTCGGCCAGTCGCTCGCGCATCTGCTCAGGTGTGTAGCCGGACCTACTCGCCTGCTGCCTGCTGAACACCCCGCCCTGCTTCGCAGCAACCACCTTCAACTCCGGATTCACCCCCCAAGCATCACCCGCCACCCCCTCCCACGGCTCCCCTTCCCCACTTCTGTGGATAACCGTGGGGTGTTACCCATCGAGATTGTGCGTTGACACCTGAGATTCTGAGGGGTCAACCCACAATCTCAGTGGGTAACGTCTAGCGGAGGCGGCGGGCGGTCGTGGGGTTGACGGGGGTGTTGTGGAGGAGGGCGGTGAGGGTCTCGACGCCGTCTACTAGGCGGGGGCCGGGTCTGGCGAAGTGGGCGTTGGCGTCTACGGCCCAGACCGGTACTGCGCTGGGCAGGACATCGCGGCGGATCAGGTCCTCGGTGACTTCGGTGGCTCCGGCGAGGTCGTGGCCGCAGGGGGCGGAGACGATGACGTCGGGGTGGGCTGCCTTGATTTCGGGCCAGGTGGTTCGGACGGACCGCAGGCCGGTGTGGCCGAGGACGTTGGCGCCGCCGGCGAGTTCCACCATCTCGGGGATCCAGTGGCCGGGGGCGAACGGCGGGTCGGTCCACTCGAGCAGCATCACGCGGGGCCGGGTGGAGTTGGCCCGCGCTGACCACAGCTCGACGGCATCGGTGGTCGCAACGAGACGATCTTCATTTCCAGACCGTATCCGGCCGGCCGGCCCGAGGTGGCCGCGGTCGGGCTGCCCGGATTGCCGCTGCCGTGTCTTGTCCCCAAGTCGGCGCCGACCTAGGGACAAGACAGGAGACTACGGCTGGACGGTGAAGGTGTAGGTCTTCTGGCCTGTGGTGACGGCGGTGCCCGCGGACGTCGTACCGGTGACTTCGAGGACGACCGTGTAGGTTCCGGCTGCCTCGAAGGCCCAGTTGGCGTGGGCGTGGGTGTTGATCGCGAATGCCCGGGTGTCGGGCAGTCCGTTGCCGCTGTCGAACCAGACGGTCGGGCTGCCGAGTGAGCTGGTGGTGTAGACGCTCACGTCGGCCGGCCCGCTGGCCGACACCAGTCGCACGGTCACCGAGTTGCCCTGCAACGCGCCGCTCGGCACGCCTTCGGTGTTGAAGCCCGGCCAGACGATGTTGCTCACCTGTGTCTGGGGGAGGATCCAGACCGGCGACCCCGCAGTACCGAGGAACGCATAAGCCGAGTTGGACGGCACTGTGGTCTTGCTGGCGGAGACAGCATTCAGTACTACGTCCGCCGGGTTGCGGTCGACGGCCGGAGTGACTGTGCTGTCGCGGAGGTCGAGGGTCAGGGCAGACCCGGTCCAGTCCACGTCAACGGCGTCGACGTGGCCCTGCGAGATGGTCGTGGCGGCGTGAGCCGGGGCGACCGAGAGCAGCGTGATCAGCGCAGCGGTTGCGGCGCCGGCGAACACCCGGGCCTTCACTGGGCGACCTTGAAGCAGTAGACGGCCGTGGTCGAGGTGACCTTCTTGCCGGTGGCGGCCAGTGTGCCGCTCACCCGCACCTTGACCTGGTAGGTCCCGGCAGCCTCGAAGGCCCAGTTGGCGTGCAGGTGACCACCTGCTGTGGTGTTGATCCGGTCTGGCAGACCGTTTCCGCTGTCAGCGAGTACGGTCGGTGCGCCGAACGAATCGGTCGTGAAGATGCTCAAGGCGGCCGGGCCGGTGACGCCGACGATGTCGACCTTCAACGCCTCGTCGGTGAAGACCCCGGGCCCGATCTCCTCCGAGCCGATCCCCGGCCAGAGCAGCTCCGGGTCCTGCACCTGCGGCAGCACCCAGGCGCGCGCGCCCGCGGCGCCCAGGAACCGGTACGCCGGGTCGTCGGGCACCGCGATCTCCGAGGCGGGCTTGGCGACGAGTTGCACCTCGGAGGGTGCGTACTCGACACCGTGCGCCTCGTCGTGCACGTGAACGTTGAAGGCGCCGTCCTCGAAGGCGATGCCGATCACGTCGACATGGCCCTGGTCGAGCACGACCCGGGGTGCCGCATCAGCCGGCACGGTGAAGCCGGCGAGCGCGAGGACTGCCACAGTCGGCAGTACCACGCGGTATGGCTTGCGCATAGATGTTCCTTTCAGACTTTCAGGGGTGGACGGGAACTGCGGCCGTCGCGACTGGGCGACGGTGGCTGAGAAGCAGGCCGTGCCGCGGCGCGAACAGCCAGCAGACGGCGAACACGGCGGTTGCGGTGAGCACGATCAGCCCGCCGGCGGCGAGGTTGAACGCGTAGGAGAGATAGAGCCCGACCAGTCCGGACAATGCGCCGATCGCCGGGGCGATCAGCATCATCACGCCGATCCGGTCGGTCAGCAGCCGGGCACAGGCGGCCGGGGTGATCAGCAGTGCCAGGACCAGGATGTTGCCGACGGCCTGGATCGAGATGACGATCGCGATCGTCACCATCGCGTAGAGCGCCATGTCTAGCCAGAAGATCGGCAGCCCCACTGAGCGGGCCGTCTCGCGATCCAATCCGACGGTGACGAACTCCTTGTGCAGACCGCCGGTGATCAGCAAGAGCACCGCACCCGCGATCGCCACGGTGACGACGTCCTGGCTGCTGATCCCCAGTACTGAGCCGAAGAGGAAGGACTCGAGCGAGCCGCCGTACCCCGGTGCGCTGCTCATCACCACGATGCCGAGACCGAAGGCGGCGGCGAAGAACACCCCGATGACGGTGTCCTCTTTCAGCCGGCGGTTCTGAGACACCACGGCGATCGACAGCGCGGTGACGAGCCCGGCCAGGATGCCGCCGAGGACCAAGCTCGTCTGCAGCACGAAGGCGATCGCGATCCCCGGGAAGACCGCGTGCGCCACGGCGTCCCCGATGAAGGCCATGCCGCGCAGCGCTACGTGGCTGCCGATCACCCCGCACACGACGCCGGACATCAGGACGACGAGGAACGCCCGCTGCATGAACACGTGCTGCCAGGGCTCGGTGAAGAACTCGATCATCGGGTCACTCCCAGGCTGTGCAGCAGTTGCTCGGAACGCGCCACTCCAAAGGCCTGCAGCCAGACCGCCGGGTCCCGCAATTCCTCTGGTGGGCCGTCGGCAACGACCGTCTCGTTCAGCAGGCAGAGCCGGCTGCAGGTGTCGGCGGCCGCGGGCAGGTCGTGCGTGGTCATCAGGATGGCCGAGCCTTCCTTGGTCAGGGACCGGAACAGCCGGGTGAGGATCTCCTGCGTCGGTACGTCGAGTCCGGTGAACGGTTCGTCCAGCAAGAGCAGGCTCGGTTGTAACGCGAGCGCCCGGGCGACCAGAACTCGTTGCCGTTGGCCCCCTGACAGTTCGCCGATCGGGCGGCGGCGGAGGTCGGTCAGGTCCACCCGCTCGAGCGCCTCGTCGACGGCGGCGCGATCTGCTTTGCCCGGACGTCGCAACCAGCCGATTCGATGCGTGCGTCCGGTCATCACGGCCGTGCCTACATCGACCGGGTAGTCCCACACGAACTCGTGTCGCTGCGGCACGTACCCGATGCTCCCGCGAGCCTCCGCGGGCGTTCTGCCGTTGATGGAGATCACGCCGTCACGAATGGGCAGAAGCCCAAGCAACGATCGCAACAGCGTCGTCTTACCGGCCCCATTCGGCCCGATCAACCCAACCTGCTCCGACGCCCCCACCCG
>NZ_DASRXP010000652.1:0-48669 GCF_035687465.1 Kribbella sp. | reverse complement strand
GACGTGCACCTCGATGACGCCTCCGATCGTCGCGACGGCATCGAAGTACGACGTGTCGCCGTGACCCCATACCCGCTTTTCGATCGGCCCGGGAAGGATCTTGACGATCCTCGCGAGGTCGCCGCGCGGGTCCGCCGAGCTCATCAGGTGGATGTTCAGGTGGTTGCCGTGGAGTGAGCCCGCGAGCTCCCGCGGCACCGGTAGGCCCGGGTTCTTCTCGAGCAGCAACGCCAGCTCGTACAGCGCAGCGATCGCCTTGGCCCGGTTGCCCTGCTCGACGCAGGACCCTTTGGTGCCGTCGCCCGCGATGCACGGCGACGTGTTGCAGTCGGGACACAGGTGCCGCTGGTAGATCTCCTCGGCCAGGTCGACAGGCCCGTCGACGGTGCTCACTTGATCAGCTCCCACGGGCCGCAGCCGGACGTCGCCAGCGCGGCAACCTCAGGGCCGAGAGCGACCTTCTGCGGGCCAGGCCGAGCGAACCCGTTCGACAGGATCGCGCCGTACTCGCCCGTCAGGTCCGCGAGCCGGGCCCAGTAGCAGGTGAAGCCGCCGGCCGACTTGTAGGTGCCGCGCTTGATCTCCGCACCGAGCAGCCAGGTCCCGTCACCCGGGATCTTCTCGAGCAGGGGCGGTGACTTCTCGACCGGCTGCGGGACCGCCGGGCCAGGCTGCGAGGCGGGCGGGGCGACGTGCGCCACGGTGTCACCAGCCCTCGCGCTGTTCGCGTCCCACGCAACGACACCGGCGACGATCATGAGCATCGCCAGGACGCAGAGCGCGACGATCAGGGCAGGGACATTGGTGCGGGCGACGCTGCGCCTGGCAGCCGCGGTGGACTTCGGGTACTGCGTGGCCGGCGGTACCGGCTGGTGGTGGTGGTTCATGGGATGGCTCCTTGGGGATGGCGGAGCCGGGTCGACCGGGTCAGGGCGCACTCAGAACACCCCGGGGCCGCGGCCGACCCGACGATCAGGAAGCGGCCGAGTGCCGCGGGGCGAGCAGGACGTCCGGGTCGATGCCGAGTGCGGTGGCGATGTCGTGCACGTCGCCAACGGTCGCGGCGACCTCGCCGGAGAACCTGCGCGAGACCCACATCGCTGAGACACCGAGCTTGCTGGCGAGTTGCCTGGTGGTCACCCGCTGACGGGCCATCTCGGCGCGGATTGCCGCTGCCACATTCTGGTTGGCTTCGCTGCTCATGGCAGGAGATTGGCACGCTTAGCGTTCCACGTCAACCGCGCAACGACTCGGAGTATCTTTCTGAGTACAAATCGCCGCTAGCGCCGTGAACCGGACGCCGTTACAGTGTCGCTATGACTAGCACCGTGGTAGCGCCCTCGGGGGGCGCGCCGTCTCAGCTCATCGCGCGGGAGATCCGCGCGGAGCTTGCACGGCAGCAGCTGTCGAACAGGAGGCTGGCGCTCGCGCTTGGCGTCTCCTCGATGTGGGTCAACCGTCGTATCTCCGCTTGCGAGACCGAGATCACCGTAGAGGACGTGCAGCGCATAGCAGAGGCGCTGAACGTTCCCGTTCAGCGCCTGGTTTCTGCGTGGCTCCCGCGGTTGGACTCGAACCAACAACCTGCCGGTTAACAGCCGGCTGCTCTGCCAATTGAGCTACGCGGGATCGGAACCTGCTCTGTCCCCGATCCCTGAGGACCGGATTAGGTTAGCAGGCGCGGACCGAACCACAAAAATGGGATTCCGGGCCCGGCTGGGATCGCTTCCAGGTCAGATGCCGAACTCCTCCCGGACGGCTGCGAGAGCTGCCTCCGCGCGGTCGACCAGGCCGGGCTCGTCGGGCTGCAAGCCGTTGTCCAGAACGAAATTCCAGAAAACCGGGGCGTCTGCCTCGGCCGGATTGCGGCGGCCGACGATGCGGACTCCCTTCTTCCCGATGAGCGGGACGTGGCGTTGCACGAGCACGCTCGCGTCGATGCGCTCGCGCAGGAGCTGGCCGAAGCGGCCGGGGTCGTCTACAGCGAGGTCGGTGGCGCGCAGCGGGGTGCCGAACGGGGTCGTCTCGTAGACGTGCAGGACCGACTCTTCGGTGTTCCAGCCGGCCCGCTCGATCAGTTCCCAGCCAACCCGGCGAACCTTGTCCCCCTCCGGGAGGTAGACGGCCGAACGAGTGCCGGCGACCCAGCTGCCGTCAGTGAGTTGCACCGCCGCGAGGATGTCGTCGCGACCACCCGCGGCGACCCGCACGGCCTCGATCAGGTCGGAGGGCCAGGGGTGACGACGAAGTTTCAGCACGTTGCCATAGTCGCAGGGCGACCAAGGCCCCCGTCAGGCGGCGTAGTCGCGGAGGGGCTTGGAATGGTGACGAAGATGGCGTAGGGCCTCCTTCTCGAGGGCTTGGATCTGGTCTGGCGACAGGGAGAGGTGCTGGGCGGTCTCCTCGACGGTGGATTCGGGGGTGCCGTGGAGGCCGTAGCGGAACCGGAGGACTGTCTGTTTGAGGTCGTCCAGGAACTCGAGTTGGTAGTAGAGGTCGCGGCGGAGCGCGGCCCGGTGAGTGAGCAGATCGTCGTCGACAGGTTGGTCGGATTCGGTCAGGTCCAGGGATTCGGGGCGGAGCTTCCAGGCGTGGGCTCGTTCGACGCGGGCGACGGTCAGGCAGGCGCCGGTGGCGACCTCGGCTGTGGTGGGTTCGCGGCCCAGGCGTTGGGTCAGCTCGCGTTGGACCGTCGCTACTCGGCTGGCGTCTGTGTAGGCCTGCGCGGGCATTCGCACCAGGCGAGAGCGATCGGAGATGGCGCGGCCGATGGCCTGGCGGATCCACCAGATGGCGTAGGTGGAGAAGCGGTTCCCGAGCTTGTGGTCGAAGCGTTCGACGGCACGCATCAGACCGAGGTTGCCCTCCTGGATCAGGTCGAGCAGCGAGATGCCCTTGCCGGTGTACCGCTTGGCCAGGGACACGACCAGGCGGAGGTTGCCCTCGATCATGCGCCGGCGGGCCGCCTCTCCCAACTCCACGACAGCCCGGAGATCCTCCGCGTCCACAGGCGACCGATGGCGCGCAAGTAGGCGTTCGCCGGCCAGGAGGCCGGCCTCGATCCACTGGGAAAGCTCGTCGACCTCCTCCAGGGTCAGTAGTTCGTGCCGTCCGATCTCGCGCAGGTAGGTGACGAGCGCGTTCACGTCGGCGGGTTCACAGTCCAGTTCGGCCATGCCGGGATCCCCTCTCTCTGAAGGGATACTGCCGTGATTCAGCCGCCCGGAACGGACGAATTCAGCATCGGTGGACAACTACAGCAAGTAACCACCGAGTAACAGAGAGCCTGTGGATAACTAGAGGGCCCCGCCGATGGCCCGCTCGCGCAGTTCTGCGCGATATCGCTCCAGCGCGATCAGTTCGCCGAACATCCGGTTGTAGTCGTCCACCCGGTCGATCGGGTTGGTCCGCTGCAGTTTCGACTTCAGCTCGGCGATCCGCCGCAAGCAGGTCAGCTCCTGCAGCCGGGCAAGATGCGCGATGGCGTACTGCACGTCCGGCTCCCGATCCAACCTGATCGGATCAACCGCCAGCGCGCTGACGACAGCAGCCGCGGGATCGTTGCCCATGGCCTCACGCACCGCCACCACCCACGCCTCCCCAGGAGCCGCGGTAGCCGGCCCCCCGGTCTTCGCCATGGCCGAGCGAACAGCCGCCAACCACGGATGCGTGAAGTCCTGATCGTCAAGCTCGTCGAAGCCCTCTGCGACCAGCGCGGGATGCTGCATCGCGATCTTCAGGACATCCCACTCGATCACGAACCGCTGGTCCCGCGGCGACGGCAGGTCGACCCGCGGCGGAGGAGGTGGCTGCGACTCCGTCTGAACGACAACGGGCCCGCGATCCGGCACGGGAGCCGGCGCAGCAGGACGCGAAGCAGCCCGATGAACCTCGGACCGAACCTGGTCGACCTCCAGCCCGAGATGCCCGGCCAGCTCACGCGTGAAGGCATCCACCTTGGACCGATCCCGGATGCTCACTACCAGCCGCGCCGCGTCCCGCAACGCGTCGATCCGCGTATCCGCCCGGTCCAGGTCGTACTTCGACAGCACGTTCGACAGCACGAACCGATACAGCGGAACCCGCCGCCCGATCAGCTCACGAACAGCCGCGTCACCCTTCTGCAGCCGCAGATCGCAGGGATCGAGCCCGTCCGGCTCCACCGCCACATACGTCTGCGAGGCGAAAGCCTGGTCCCCACTGAACGCCTTCAACGCAGCCCGCTGGCCGGCCTCGTCACCGTCGAAAGTGAAGATCACCTCGCCGCGGAACTGATCGTGATCCAGCAGCAACTGACGAAGTACCCGCGCGTGGTCCTCACCGAACGACGTGCCGCAGGTCGCCACCGCAGTCTGTACTCCGGCCAGGTGGCACGCCATCACGTCGGTATACCCCTCGACGACCACAGCCTGCCGGCCCTTGGCGATCTCCCGCCGGGCCAGGTCCACGCCGTACAGGACCTTCGACTTCTTGTAGATCGGGGTCTCGGCGGTGTTCAGGTACTTCGCCTCGATCTTGTCGTCCTCGAAGATCCGCCGGGCGCCGAAGCCGATGACGTCTGCGCTCGCGTCCCGGATCGGCCACATCAGCCGGCCGCGGAACCGGTCGTAGAGGCCGCGCTGGCCGTCAGAGCAGAGCCCCGAAGCGAGCAGCTCCGCGTTGTTGAAACCGCGCCCGCGCAGGTGAGCGGTCAATGCCTCACCACCGCGCGGCGAGAACCCGACGCCGAACTGCACCGCCGCATCGCGATCGAAGCCGCGCTTGTCCAGGAACTGCCGGCCGGCCATCGCCTCGGACGCGCCGAACAGTTGCTCCGCGTAGAACTCGGCAGCCACCTTGTGCGCCTCGACGAGCCGCGGTCGCTGGTTCGGCTGCGACTTGGACATCGGCGCGCCGGAGTCGTCGTACCGAAGCTGGACGCCGACCTTCGCGGCCAGCGACTCGACGGCCTCGTGGAAGGTGATCTGATCGATCTTCTGGATGAAGTCGATCACGTCGCCGCCCTCTTGGCAGCCGAAGCAGTAGAAGAAGCCGCGGGCCGGCGTGACGTTGAACGACGGCGACTTCTCGTCGTGGAACGGGCAGAGCCCCTTCAGCGAACCACCGCCGGCGTTCTTCAGGGTCACGTACGAGCCGACGATCTCGTCGATCCTGGCGCGTTCGCGCACCAGCGCGATGTCCTCGTCCTTGATCCTGCCTGCCACGCGCTGAGTCTACGGTCCGGACGGAGCGGATGAGACCCCGGTCGGCACTAGCCTGTCACCGGTCTGGACCGAAACGTGAGCGGAGCCAAGATCTTGAAGCGCAATTCGATCCGGGTGACTGGCGTCCTGCTGCTCGCCGCCGCCGCTGTCGGAGCCGTCCTGACCGCAGGTCCAGTCCAAGCCGAGCAGCCCGCCGCAGCAGCGGCAGTCACCCGTACTGCGCCGTTGGTACCGCTGGTCGAACTCGTCTCGGCAAGCGGCGTCGGGCGGCTCTACAGCGCAGACCCACGCGAGGTCGCCTCCGCCACGGCAGCCGGCCTAAAGCGCCAGCCCGGGCAGATCGGGTTCCTCAGCCGCGAGGCCTCACCAGGCGACGTCCCGCTCTTCCGGCTGAAGCCCTCCCCCACCGCCGACAAGTGGCTCTTCACCGCGTCGACGCAGGAGCGGGACGCGCTCGTCCAGCAGAACTGGGTTTATGAGGGCGTCGCCGGGTATATCGCGACCACGAGCGCGCCGGGACTGGTCGAGCTGCGCAGGTTCACCAACGGCCGTGAATGGCGGCTGGCTCTCGAGTCGAAGACCGCCGAACTGCTCGCCGACGGCTACCAACTCGACGGACCCGCCGGGTATGTCCGGGAGAAGTACGTCCGCGCCGGCGCGGTGTATTTCGGCATGTTCCACGCAGGTGGGCACCAGCGAATCATCGACCGGACCAAGGAGATCTACGGCCGGGACAACGACTGGTGGGGTGGCGTCCGCGATTTCCACGACGGCACGCCGTACGCGACGGACAACTGGCCCGACAGCGACTTCTCCGACCTCAAGCCCGCTATCGGCTATTACGACGACTCGCAGCGGGAAACGCTCGAGAAGCACATCACCCAGGCGACTTCGGCGGGACTGAGTTTCTTCAATTTCTACTGGTACTGGGACAGCACGACCCAGACCGGCAAGGTCACCGATGCCGCACTGACCGCATTCCTTGCTGCCCGCAACAAAGACAGCATCGACTTCGCCGTCGGGTTGTGCGCGCACCCCTTCGACGGGCTGACCATCCCGACCGAGCAGTACGGCAAGGTCGCCGACGTGCTGACCACCACGTACCTGGCGCAGCCGAACACGCTGCGGACCAACGACGGCCGCAAGATCCTCAACATCTGCGATGCCCGTGGGCTCGGCGACGGCAGCAACGCGCAGATCAAGTCGTTCGTCGACACCGTACGCCAGACCGCCGAGGCCAAGCTCGGCGAAGACGTTTACGTGATGATCAACCACGGCGGGTTCGACCCGAAGCAGGTGCCCGCCGTCGGTGCGGACGCGGCATACTGCACCACAGACGGTCCGGCCGTCGAGAGCCGCTCGTACGACACCTACCTCAACGGGCAGCGGGCGTTCTACGCCCAGGCGCCTGGCGCCTACGGTCGCTGCGTGCTGTCCGACTTCGACGAGCGGCCGCGCTACCCGATCGAGGTCGTGGACCTGCCGGCGATCCGCTGGCTGCCGGACCAGTCAGTCGACAAGTTCCGCCGGGCAGTGAAGGCCGCAGCAGACGACATGGCGACGTCCACCCGGCCGTCGACCGTGGACAACCTGCTCTACATCTACGCGTGGAACGAGTGGCATGAGGGCGGCGTGATCGAGCCGAGCGAGCACAGCGGCTGCGACTACCTCGACGCCTTGCACGACGAACTCGCGCTGACCGGACCGGGCTGCGTGAGCAACCCGGCCGGACTACCACCTAGCTAGACCTCCGACAGCTCCACCGACGGGTCGGCCAACCGCGACGGGTCGACCTGTCGGCCCGAGCGAATCAGCTCCTGGACGACGTCGATCGCGCCCCACGTGTTCACGTGCATCCCGGCCAGTACGTGGTTCTCGTCATCCAGCCAGAAGGCCAGATACGCACCCGAAGCCGGGTCCCCACGCAGCACCACCTGGTACGACGTACCGCGTGGCACGTCGCCGGCGTACTCCATGCCGAGGTCGTACTGGTCCGTGAAAAAGAACGGGATCGCGTCGTGCGCCACGTCCTGGCCGACCATCGACTTCGCGGCGGCGACGCCACTGTCCTTCGCGTTCGACCAGTGCTCGACCCGCACCGACCGCCCGAGCAGCGGGTGGTTCCACCGAACCACGTCACCAGCGGCGAATACCGAAGACGCCGACGTCCGAAGGTCCGCCCCGGTGACGATGCCGGACCCGTTCTCCCGCGAAGCAACCTCGATCCCGGCGGCCTCGGCCAGCTCGGTGTTCGGTTGGACTCCGACTCCGACCACCACCAGGTCGGCCGGGAGCACCTCGCCGGTGGACGTCCGGACGCCGGTCACGTGATCGGAACCCTCGAAGCCCTCGACGCCGGTGTCGAACAGGAATCGCACACCGTGCTGCCGGTGGAACTCGGCGAACAACTCCCCGACCTTCTCCCCCAGTACCGAGGCGAGCGCGGTGGATTGCGGCTCGACGACGGTGACCTCGCAACCACGCTCGCGCGCCGCGGCCGCAGCCTCCAGGCCGATCCACCCCGCGCCGACGACGACCACCCGCGGCTTCGCGGCGTACGCGTCGGTGAGCGCCTGAGACTCCGCCGCGGTCCGCAGATAATGGATCCCGGGCAGGTCACCACCCGGTACTTCGAGTCGGCGGACCCGGCTTCCCATGGCCAGCAGGAGTTCGTCGTACGAGAGCTGTGAACCGTCGTCCAGAGTCACGGACTTGGCGGAGGTGTCGATGGCGGTGACGGTGGTTCCAAGGCGCAACTCGATCGTGTGGTCGTCGTACCACTGCCGATCATGGAGCTGCGCGACCCCGGTCTCGTCCTTGCCGAGCAGAACGCCCTTCGACAGCGGCGGTCGTTCGTACGGCAACTCGCTCTCGGTACCGATCAGCACGATCTCGCCGGTCCAGCCCTCGGCCCGCAGGGTCTCGGCTGCCGATGCTCCAGCCAGGCTCGCTCCGACAATGACAATCCGCTGTGAGTCGGTCATACAGAGAGGTTAATCCGTCGATCGCCGACACGACTCCACGCCGCCCGGCGCACCCCCCGGCAGCGAGATGGGACGTAGGATGTCGGGTGAAGGTAGGACGTCAGAGTGAGCGGGTCAAGGGGTGGCGCGGTGTAGATTGCGCGCAACCATCGACAGAGGAGGCAGGATGCGGATACGCCCGAGCGCTGCCCTCGAGGAGCGGATCATCGAACTGATCCACGAGCGCGACCTGGCCCCCGGTACGGCGATGCCGACCGAACCCCAGTTGATGGAACTGCTCGGCGCCAGCCGCAACAGCGTCCGGGAGGCGATCCGGGCCCTCCAGGCACTCGGCATCGTGGACATCCGGCACGGCTACGGCACGTTCGTCGGGCAGGCTTCCCTGAACGCGCTGACCGCCTCGCTGGTGTTCCGGGTCCGGTCCCGGGCCGGCCAGCGGATCCGCGCGATCCACGACCTGGTCGAGATCCGCGAACTGATCGAGACCGGCCTGATCGGCGACGTGGCGAAGGGGCGCACCAGCGACGCAAGGCTTGCCGCGCTGGAGGCGCTGGTGACGGCGATGGCTCACGACCTCGGTGCGGACCGGGCCTTCCACGCCCTGTTGTACGAGGGCTGCGGCAACGAACTCGTGCTGCAGTTGATCGGCCTGTTCTGGGACACCTACCACGACGTCGAGCACATCCTCGGCGAACCGGCCGACCGGACAGAGGAGATCCTCGCGAACCACCGGCTGATCGTCAGCGCCCTGCGGGACCGGGACCCCGATGCGGCCCGGGACGCGATGCGGCTGCACTTCCGCGACGTCCGGAACCGGATCGCGCGAGCCGAGAGCGAGGCCGCGGCCGAGCCCGCACCGACGGTCGGCGCGGCGGCCGACTCCCCCGAGGCTTCCTGAAACCTCCCCCGAGGCTTCCTGAAAGTCTCGCCGGACCCCTTGCCGAAAGACCGCTGGATCATTACGTTGACGGAGGACATCCCATGTCCTATGTCTTCGACCCGGCCCAGCTCCTCCTTCGACAGGGAAGGGACCCATGATCCTCCGCCCTCGCAGAACCAGCTCCCGCCGCTCGGCGGTCGTCGCCGTGGTGGCACTCGGCGCCCTGGCGGCAACTTTCGCCGGTACGCCGGCAGCAACCGCCCGCCCCACCCCGACCGAACCACCTACCGCCCAACCCGCCGTACAGGCCGCAGCTCAGAGCGGCAAGCCGGCGACGCAACCGTTCATCGACGACAGCGTGTTGTTCCAGCAGAAGTCCGAGGGATACGCGTGCTTCCGCATTCCGGCGATCGTGCGGACCACCGCCGGGACACTCCTCGCCTTCGCCGAGGGACGCGTCGCCGACTGTGGTGACGACGGCGACATCGACCTCGTCCTGAAGCGATCCTTCGACGACGGCAAGACCTGGGGACCGCTCCAGCTCGTCTCCGCCGGCAACGGGGACACGCACGGCAACCCGGTCCCGATCGTCGACGCGAAGACCGGCCGGATCGTGCTGATCAGCACCCACAACGATGCCGCCCCGTGCCCGAACGGCTGCGACCGCGACCCCTACGTCCAGACCAGCGACGACGACGGCGCGACCTGGACCGCGGACCGCGAACTGACCGACGCGAAGCTGCCGGCGTGGAACTTCTGGTACGCGACCGGCCCGATGCACGGCATCCAGCTCGAGCACGGCCGGCATGCGGGACGCCTGGTGGTCCCCGCCAGCTACGAGATCTACGACGGCGTCGGCAAGCACGTCTACGGCACCCACCTGCTCTACAGCGACGACGCCGGCGAGACCTGGCACATCGGCGCAACCACCTCGCGGGACGACGGCAAGGTGATCGCCCAGGAGGTGACCATCGCCGAGCTCACCGACGGCCGGATCTACGCGCTCGCCCGCGAACGCGGTACCGACGTGGGCAGCCGCGCGAGCGCGATCAGCAGCGACGGCGGCGACAGCTGGGACGCCCCCTTCAAGGTGATGCCGTCACTCGCGATGCCCGATGTCCAGGGCTCCCTGCTGCGGTTGACCGCGCGGAACGAAGGAGACCGGCGGAACCGCCTGCTGTTCTCGGCCCCGGCGAACCCGGCCGCTCGCGAGGCGATGACGATCAGATCCTCGTACGACGAGGCGCGTTCGTGGGGCACGTGGCAGCAAGGCAAGGTCTTCTGGTGGGGTCCGAGCGCCTACTCGGACATGGTCAAGCTCCCGGGCGACCAGGCTGCTCTGTTCTACGAGGCCGGCGTGGCATCGCCGTACGAGTCGATCCGGTTCGCGCGGTTCAACGAGGCCTACCTGGCGACCCCGAACGGGACTCCTCCGGGAATTCCGGGACCGCCCGCACCCGGGCCGCAGACGCGCGACCTCAGCCCGGCGCACAACCCGGCGTACGTCCGAGGTGAGGCTGTCGTTGCCCCGGGCAAGTATGGCAACGGGATCGCGCTGGACGGCGTGGACGACCGCGTCGAGGTGCCGTTCGACCGGTCGATCGACGTCGGCGCGGACGACTTCACCATGATGGCGTGGATCAAGTACGGGTCGTCGACGGCGGCACAGTCGATCCTGTGGGCCTACCGGCAGGGATCCGGTACGACGTCTCAGGTGTGGCTGCGGGCGGAACCGGCGAACAAGCGGATCGTGGCGTTGCTCGCGGTGCAGCGATTCAACATCACCATTCAGTCGGCGTCGCCGTACAACGACAACCAGTGGCATCAGGTCGTCGTGCAGCGTGCGGGTGGCAAGTTCAAGTTGCTCGTCGACGGGGTTGAGGTCGGCTCGGCTGATGCGCCGCCGGGGTCGGCGAGCACCGGACAGGAGTTCGGCATCCAGGGCATCCATGTCGGTCAGCGGGTCGACGGCGCCAACCGCTTCAACGGCACGATCGACGAGGTCCGCGTCTACCGCCGCGCCCTGTCCACCACGGAACTGGACCAGATCCGCCTCACCAACAAACCCATCACCAGCAAACTAGGCCTCCGCCTCCCCTTCGACTCCATCCACTGACCGTTGCACCAACACCGCGTTGCGTCCGAAGAACCCAGGGGCCTGCCCCACGGGTCTTCGGACGTAGCGAGGTCGGCGGAGGGCGGCGGCGCGCCACGCTGCGTTGCGTCCGAAGGAGTGGGGGGCAGGCCCCTCGGTTCTTCGGACGTAAGGGAACTGCTAGTGGACGAGGGTGGTGTGCCAGGCCTGGGCGGACGGGTCCGTGAGGGAGGCGACCTGGTCGATGATGACGCGGAAGCGGGCGTCGTCGTCGGCGGCCTCGGCGAAGTCGGCCGTGAAGGCGGCGTCGAGGTGGAGCGGGGCGGTCTTGTGCAGCGCCTCGACGAGTTCGGTGAGGAGTTCGCGCTGGATGGCACGGCGTGCCTGACGGGCTGGTGAGTTCAGCACGTGGAACATGCCGATGCCCTTCAGCAGCGCGATCTCGGTGCGGGTGCCTTGGGGAACCACCAGATCCGCCTCATAGCGGATCAGCCGGCTGCGCCCGAAGCGCGCGTGCGTCGCCTGCTCCGCCGCAGTACAGAATCGTCCGATCAGCTGGCTGGTGAGGTCCTTCAGACCGCCGAGCGCCCGACGACTGTCGTCGAACGGCCCGCTGGGCCAGTAGGGCAGCCCGGTCAGCCGCAGCCAGCCCTCGTCGAGCTCGGCATCACTTGCCTCCGGCAAATAAGTCTGCCGGACCGCCTCCCAGTACGGCGCTCGCTCGGCGCCGATGTGATCCAGATCGATGCTGTGCGCAACGATTCCGTCCTCGACATCGTGCACGGAGTACGCCACGTCGTCGGCGAAGTCCATCACCTGCGCCTCGATGCACCGCCGGTCCCCCACCCCCTGGCGGAGCCAGCCGAACACCGCGGCGTCGTCGTCGTACACGCCGAACTTCCGCTCGCCGTCGCGCCGGAACCAGGGGTACTTGCAGGTGGCGTCGAGGGTGGCGCGACTGAGGTTCAGCCCGACGCTTCGCCCCGCCGGGTCGAACGTCTTCGACTCCAGCCGGGTCAGCAGCCGCAACGTCTGCGCGTTGCCCTCGAACCCACCGATGCCGGTCGCCAACTGGTCCAGCGCCCGCTCCCCGTTGTGCCCGAACGGCGGGTGGCCGAGGTCGTGCGCCAGGCAGGCGGCATCCACGATGTCGGGGTCGCAGCCGAGGGTGCTCGCCAGTTCGCGGCCGATCTGGGCGACCTCCAGGCTGTGGGTCAGCCTGTTCCGGACGAAGTCGTCACTGCCGGCGGTGACGACCTGCGTCTTGGCGGCGAGTCTCCTCAGCGCGGCGCTGTGCAGGACGCGCGCACGATCGCGAGCGAAGGCGGTCCGCCCCGGCCGCTTGACCGGCTCCGCGACCCAGCGCTCGGCATCATGCTCGTCATACCCCTCGAACTGCTTCCTCATCACCCCCGACCCTAACGCCCTCCACCGACACTTTCCCCCAACTCCAGGTTGCTTGCGTCCGAAGAACTGGAGGGACGTCCCGCCAGTTCTTCGGACGCAACGCTCAACTGGGGAAGGGGATCAGCCCCAGCCGCCCTGGACCATGGTCTGGAAGTGCCAGTTGCCGTCGATCTTCAGCAGGAGATCGCCGTAGCGGATGGGCTGGGTGTGACCCTCGTAGGTCATCGTGCCGTCGCTGATCACGAAGACCAGGCTGTCCGACAGGAAGTGCGGCGTCCGGGTGGTCTCCAACTTCACATCACCACCGCCGCCCATCACCTGGGCCATCTGCTCGAGATACGCCTGCCGGCCGAGCTGTTCCGCCTTGCCATGCCCCTTCCCGTCGTCCGTCACCTCGTTGAGAGGAAAGACCGCCACGTCGGCCATCCCCTCGTAGTCCAGCGCCGCCGCCAGCGCGTCGTACCGCTCGAACCAGGCCACCACGCTCGCCAGATCCGCCTCAGTCGGCACGAACCCCGCCGTCCCCGGCACCTGCTGCGTCTCGCTCAAGCCCACTCCTCCAGTCGGAACCGTTAAACTTCGTACACTGTACCCAGTTTAACGGCACACTCAAACCTCCAACCTCGATGCACTTGCAGAGACTCATTTGCAGAGACTACTCTGCAATTATGCGAAGGATTGATGCGCGGAGCCTCAGGGGCCTGGCTCACCCGCTGCGGATGCGGATTCTGGAGGCGCTGGAGCTCGATGGCCCCGCCACCTCGACCACGTTGTCGGCCCGGCTGGGAGAGAGCACCGGCACGATCAGCTGGCATCTCCGGCTGCTCGCCGAGCACGGCTACATCGAGGAAGAGCCCGACCGCGGCACGAAGCGCGAGCGTTGGTGGCGGGTCCCGGCCGGCCAGACGGTGCTGAACCCCGCCGAGTTCCGCGACGATCCGGAGACCAGCGGCGCCCTCAAGGTCTACCTGCAGCAACTGGTCGAGCAGTACTACGCCCGCGTGCAGAACTACGTCGACGAGAACTGGTCCGGCGAATGGCAGCACGCGGCCGAGCTGTCCGACTGGCGCGACCTCCGCCTCACCCCCGACGAACTCGTTGCCCTCAACAACGAGCTCAAGCAGGTCATCGACCGCTACACGGCCACCAAGTCGAGCGACGAGAACGCGAAACAGGTCATCGTCCAACTCCAGTCGTTCCCCCGGGAAACGCCGTGAGCCTGCTCAGAAGGCACCGCGATTTCCGGCTGCTCTGGATCGGCGAGACGACCAGCCTGTTCGGCAGCGCGATCTCCACCGTCGCGCTGCCGCTGATCGCCATCTCGGTGCTGCAGGCAACCACCTTCGAGGTCGGACTGCTGACCGCCGCGGCCTGGCTGCCGTGGTTGCTGATCGGGTTGCCGGTCGGCGCCTGGGTGGACCGACTCCCCCGGCGGCCCATCATGATGATCGCCTCGGGCATCTCGTTGCTCTTGTTCGCGAGCGTCCCCTTGGCCAAGGATCTGCTGACGATCCACCTGCTGCTGGCGACCGCAGTACTGGCAGGTGCTGCTGCCGTCTTCTTCCAGACCGCGTACACGGCGTACCTGCCGACCCTGATCGAGCCGGCCGACCACGCCGAGGGCAACGCCAAGCTGCACGGCAGCGCCTCGGCCGCGCAGATCGCCGGTGTGGGCTGCGGCGGGCTGATCATCCAGTTCGCCGGTCCCGCCAACGGCCTGCTCGTCGATGCGGCCACCTTCGGCGTCGCGCTGATCTGCCTGACCGCGATCCGCCATCGCGAGCCCCGAATCCGCGTCGAGTCGCACCCCGGGATCCTCGCCGAGGTCAGGGCCGGGCTGGTGCTGGTGGCGAAGGACGTCTGGATCCGCACGCTGACGATCTTCGGCGCGGTCTCGAATCTCGCCCTGATGGGCTACCAATCCATCGTTGTCGTCTTCCTGGTCCGCGAGGTCGGCCTCGACGCGGGTGCGGTCGGCGCACTGATGGCGGCAGCGAGCAGCGGCGGCGTCGCCGGCGCATTCGCGGCTCGCCGGGTCGCAGCAAGATTCGGTACTGCGCGCGCGATCCTCCTGTGCGAGCTGGTCCTCCCAACCCTCGCACTCCTGATCCCGCTGAGCACCGTGAGCCCGTGGTTCTACCTGGCCGGCGGATTCTGTGTCGGCGTGGGAGTTGTCGCCGGCAACATCATCAAGGCGACCTTCTACCAGTCCTACTGCCCGCCGGACCTGCTCGGCCGGCTCTCCGCGACGTCGTCGTTCGTCAACTACGGCACGATCCCGCTCGGCGCCCTCCTCGGCGGAACGCTCGGCGAGCTGCTCGGACTCCGTACTGCGCTGTGGATCACCACCGCCGGAGTCCCCCTGGCCGGGCTGATCCTGCTCTTCTCACCGATCCGGCGGCAGCGCGATCTCCCAGCTCACCAGGGCAACGCGGTACCGGCCGGGACCGCGGACTCCAGCCGTGCGCGGATGGATTGACGGGCCACGGCGTAGATCGGCGCGATGTCGTCACGGAGCAATGAGGCCATGTTGGCCGAGTCGTAGTACGCGCCGAGCTCGAAGGCCAGTTGCGCGGGGTCGGCGGACAGTTCTCCGCGATCGATGGCCTCCGAGATCGTCCGCTCGATCAGGCCCATCCACTCGGCGTAGACCGCGGCCAGCACCTCCCGGACCGGTCCGGGGCGGCCGCCGAACTCGTGCGAGGTCTTCGCGAAGAAGCAGCCACCGGGGAACACCCTGCTCTCCGAGTAGTCCAGCCAGAGCTCACTCAACGCCCAGACTCGCGCCAGGCCGGGCTCCACCGCGAACGCGGGCGTCACGACGGCATCGGCATAGATCCGGCGCGCCGCGCGGATGGTCGCGAGCTGCAGTTCCTCCTTCGAACCGAAGTGCGCGAACAACCCGCTCTTGCTGATCTCCAGCTCCTTCGCAAGCCGGCCGATCGACAGTCCTTCGAGGCCGTCCAGCGAGGCGATGTCGACCGCGCGCCGCAGTACCGCGCGGCGGGTCTGGTCGCCGCGGACCAGCCGTCCGTCGACTTTCTCCACTCTCGTTCCTCCTCAGGCCGGTGATCTTAGTGCGGTTGACAGAATGCCTCGCGAAAACTAATAATACGACCGTTCGTATAGTTTGCCCAGACCGGAAGGTTTCCCATGCTGACTGACCTAGTTCGTGCAGGTTTGAGGACGACGGCCGTGGTGTCGCCAGGGCTCGCGGGCAGGCTCGCGTTCCAGCTGTGGCGGCGGCCGTTGATGCGCGGCAGGGTGCGCGAGGTGGAGCGCGAGGTCCACGAAGCCGCCCGGATCGAGATCGTCGACGGGGTCGTCACCTACGCCTGGGGCGACGGCAGCCGCCCGGTCCTGCTCGTACACGGCTGGCGCTCCCGCGCTTCCCGGTACTACGCGCTCGTGGCGCGCCTGCTCGAACTCGGCTACAGCCCGGTCTCGTACGACGCACCCGGGCACGGTGATACGCCCGGACCGACGGGCACGATCCTCGATCACCAGCGGATCATCCGGTTCCTGGAGGCGAAGCACGGGCCGTTCGAGGGCATGGTCGCCTACTCGATCGGCGTGCTGTTCGGGCTGTACGCCGTCCGGGAAGGGGTCGCGGCCAAGTGGATCGTCACGATCAGCGGGATCGCCCAGTTCGACTACCTGGTCGACAAGTTCTGCCGGGAACTCAGGCTGGACCCGGCGGTGCAGCCGGCCCTTCGCCGGACGATCGAGCGGCAACTGTTCCAGGGAGACCGCGAGATCTGGACGAAGTTCTCGGTCGGAGTCGGCGAGATCGGGTTGCTGGCGGTGCACAACGACGAGGATGACGTGGTGGATCCGGATCAGGCCGATCACCTGCTGGCGCAGTACGGGCCGAAGGCAACCTTGTTGCGGACGACCGGCCTCGGCCACCACCGCATCGTCAGCGATACCGACGTCATCGAGGAGGCAGTCACCTTCCTGACCGCCGCCGGCCCTACTACCTCCTCGGGGTCCGCGATTCCTCTGTCGGGCCAGTGGAGTCACGGATCATGAGCTGCACCGGTAGCACCAGGGACGATTCAGCAGCTGGGGCTGTCTGAGTAGACGGGCCGCCGACCGGCATGCCCAGCAGCAAGTCTGTGGCAGCACGGCCGGCAGGCCCGCATTTCACGTCGACCGTGGTGAGACTCGGATGCCACATCGGGGCCATCGCGATGTTGTCGTGACCGACGACGCTGACGTCCTCCGGGACCCGGACGCCTCGCGCGGCAAGCCGTGACATCACCCCGATGGCCATCGTGTCGTCGAAGACCACCACCGCTGTGACGGACGCGGCCAGCACCTTGTCCGCCGCCTGGACGCCCGCCTCCCAGGTCGGGACGTGCGGACCCAGGTCCACCAGCGAGACCGTGAACTCCTCGGCGGCATCACGAAGTCCAGCGCGACGACGTTCATCCGCCCAGGACTGAACAGGTCCACCGACATAGCCGATGCGTTGGTGCCCCAACGCGGCGAGGTGTTCTACGGCCTGCCGCATGCCGTTGGCTTCATCGAACAGCACCGAGGCCAACCCGGGCACGGCGCGATTGAACAGGACCACCGGCATTTCGTCCGCGAGTTCCAGCAGGTAGGCATCCGGAACACGCGATGCGCAGAGCAACAACCCGTCGACTCGTTTGGACAGCCTCTTCA
This sequence comes from Kribbella sp., assembly GCF_035687465.1. Taxonomy (NCBI): domain Bacteria; kingdom Bacillati; phylum Actinomycetota; class Actinomycetes; order Propionibacteriales; family Kribbellaceae; genus Kribbella; species Kribbella sp. The sequence continues at coordinate 31,428 of NZ_DASRXP010000652.1, read as the reverse complement.
GGACCAGCGACTCCACCAACGGATCCTCGTCGCTGTCCGCGAGGAAGACGTCCCGGTCATTCTCCCGCGCGCGGGCCTGGGCTGCCTTGATGAACGGCGGGAAGAACGGGTTCATCACATCAGGCACGACGAGTCCGAAAGTGCCGGTCGTTCCCGTCGCCAGGCTCCGGGCCTGGCGATTGGGAACGTACTCCATCCGGCGAGCGACATCGAGCACGCGAAGACGAGTCTCCGGGTGCAACAGATCGGGACTACTGAAACTCCGCGAAACCGTCGATTCGGACACTCCCGCTGCCAGCGCGACATCGGTGATCGTCACCTTGCGCTTCTTCAAAGATCAGCCCCCAAGCAGTGGTGCGCGGAACGACAGCGGCACTAGTGTGCCGCACGGTCAGCGGGATGCGAGTAGCGAGGACGACGCCCGGTCGAGGAAGAGTCGCACGTGCGCTTGCGTGCGGAGGATCGACGCGGGGCACTGCGGATCGACCGGACCTTCCAGAGCATCCTTGACCGCTTTGGCCTTCCGCTCCTCCGGCACCCCGACCAGTACGGTCCTGGGCTTGAGGAGGGCCGGAATGGTGAGGCTCAGGGCCAGTCGCGGCGTCTCGTCGAGCGACGGGAAGTGCCCCTCGCCGACCTGCTGCCGGCGGGACACCTCGTCCATGTCCACGATCCGGATGAGGTCCACGGCCTGGAAGTCCGCGGGCGGATCGTTGAACGCGAGGTGGCCGTTCTCCCCGATCCCCATTACGCAGATTTCCGGATCGAGGTCGCGCAACAACCTGTCGTAGCGCTGTAGCTCTTCCTCGACGGGCGTGTGATCGCCCCGCACGCCCTCGAACGCCTTCAGGGTGACCTGGCTGGAGAGGTTCTCCGCCATCCAGCGGCGGAAGCTGGCCGGATGGTCCTGCGACATGCCGAAGTACTCGTCCATGTGCAGAACGGTGATGCGGGACCAGTCGATGTCCTGGCGCTTGACGACGGCGCGGACGAAGCTCAGCTGTGAGTTGCCGGTCGCCAGGATGACCGCGATGGAGTCCTTGGTTTCCAGTTCCGTCCGGGCGGCTGTGGCGAACGCGTCCGCCACGGCCGCGCCCAGCTCGTCGTCGGTCTCGGCCGTGGAGACCTCGAGGTGGTCATAGGTGCGGTGTTCCATGGTTCTCCCTCTGTGGATCTGAAAGTTGTCGAAAGGGCGCGGCTACTGCCAGCGGCCTCCCAGCGCGACCTTGCGCGGTTTCAGCTCGTCGTCGAACACGACGAAGTCCGCGAAACACCCCTCGGCGATCCGACCGACATCCGGCAGCCGCATGGCCTTCGCCGGGACGGAGGTCGCCATCGCGATCACCTCGGCGACGTCGATCCCGAGCATGTTCACCGTGATGGGGATCATCTCGGAGAGCAGCGTGGTGCTGCCGGCGAAGGCGGTCCGGTCCATCGTGACGCCGACGCCGCCCTCCACCACGAACTCCCGGACCCCGAGCTTGTACTCCGTCCCTTCGGGCATCCCAGCGCCGGGAGTGGAGTCCGAGATGAGGCAGAGCCGTCCGGACAGACACCGTTGCGCCAGCCGCATCAGCGTGGCCGGCAGATGCTTGCCGTCGCCAATCATCTCGACGGTGAGATCCTCGGAGGCCAGGGTCGCCTCGAGCATGCCGGGCCGTCGCCAGGGGCCCTTCCGGATGGTCGTCGACTGCCCGCTGACGATGTGGATGACGTGGCTCAGCCCCGCCCGCTGGCAGGCCCACAGGTCTTCGTCCTCGCCGTCGCTGTGCCCGGCCGCCGCGATGATCCCGAGTCCGACGAGCCGTTCTGTCAGCTCGACCGCGCCGGGAAGCTCCGGCGCGAAACTGATCATCTTGATCAGGTCCGCATAGTCCAGCAGCCGGTCGATCGAGCCGTCGGAGGGAACCCGCAGCGCATCCGCGTTCTGCGCGCCGCGTTGCTCGTAAGAGAAGTACGGTCCCTCCAGGTGAACTCCCGGGACGCGCGGGGAGAGTTCCGGACGGGGGGCGCTCAAGGCCTCGAGCGCTCCCAGCATCTCGTCGAGCGGAGCCGTCGACAGGCTGGGGAGCACCGTCGTGATGCCGGCCGCGAGGTAGGCGGCCAACGCCGTCTCGTTCGCATCGACCGTTCCCTCGTTGAAGCCCCGGAGTCCGGCGCCGTGGGTGTGGACGTCGATCAGGCCCGGAGTGAGGAGACCTGGCCCGACATCGCGCCTGGCGAGGTCGTCCGGCAGTTGCGCGATCGGCACCACCGCTTCGATCCGGTCATCGCGCACAATCACCGAGTGCTCTTTCAGCACGGTGGAATCCACGACGATGTCCGGACCGACGATCGCCTCTCGGACGGCGGCAGGCATGGTCTCTCTCCCTCACGATTGTTCTTGCAGTGACCGAATTGTTCTGCTACTTCGCGTTCAGGTTCGCCTGGCCGACCAGTCCCTCGAAGCCGGACAGGAACTTGTCGAGATCGATCTTTCCGGTCAGGTACTGCTGCAGCATCTGCTTGCCCTTCTCCTGCATCTCGGGCAGATCGCGGTACATCGGCGCGGGCTTGGAGATCTTGACCAGGCTGTACATCTGGTCTTTCCAGGGGGCGTCGATCTTGTCGAACTCACTGGTCAGGACCGGGAGCTTTCCCCACTGCTTACCAACGGCCACCTGGACATCGGACATCATCGCTTCCTTGATGAACTTCAGGGCCAGAGCCTGATTCTTGGAAGCGGTCGGCACCAGGATTCCCGCGGTGAAGCCGTACGAGCCGTTCTTGAGCGAGCCCGGCATCGCGACGAGCTGGGAGTTCTCCGCCCCGATCGTCGGGATCGCCTCCGGCACATGCGCCGCGGTCTCCAGCACCATCGGAACATTCCCGGCGTTGAAGTTGCTGCGCCCGGCGTCCTTGTTGGAGAAGGTGTCGATCGAGAAGACGCCCTCGTCGACTCCCTTCTTCCAGATCTGCAGCACCTGGCGCATCTCCGGGGTGTCGAAGGTCAGCGTCTTGCCGTCGTCCTTGTAGAAGCTGCCCCGGACGGCCTGCTCGACCGAGATCATCGTGCTCAGGGCGTTCGGACCCCACTGGATCGTCATGCCCGGCATCTTGACGCTGTTGCCCTCCTTGACCGTCAGCTTCTTGGCCATCGCGTAGAGGTCGTCCCAGCTGGCGGGGTCCGGAATGTTGCCGCTGGCATCGAGCAGGCCGGCCTTCTCGAAGTACTTCTTGTTGGCACTGATGTTGTAGGTTTCCAGGCCGATCGGCAGCGCGAACTGGACGCCGTCCAGGCTGTTGAACTTCAGCGACTCGCCGACGAACTTGTCCTTCGCGGTGGTGCCGCTGAAGAAGTCCGTCTTGTTGAAGTCGACGATCAGGTTCTTGGCGAGGAACTGCACGGCCACGGACGAACCGTCGACGACCACGACGTCCTGGTCCGACTTGCCCTGGCTCCACTGCAGGGAGAAGTTCGCCAGTGACTGGTTGTCGGGGTACTGGGTGATGTTGACCTTGGTGCCGGGATTCGCGCCCTCGAACTGCTTCACCATGTCGTTCAGGTGGAACTTCTCGACCATCCAGGCCTGGGCCGCGACGTTGATCGAGGTGGACTTCTCGTTCTGCGCGACCTGCGCGCCGGCGGTGCTGCTGCCTCCCTGGCCAGAACAGGCGGCCAGCGCCAGAGCGAGTGCCGCGGTGCAGGCGATCGCGACGATCGCCCTGGGTTTGCGTGAATTCATTCTCGCGCCTTTCACGATTGAAAGTTCATGGGACATTCGAACCAGCTTGGGACTCAGCTCACCCCTTCACCGCGCCCTGCGCGACGCCGGCGACAATGTGCTTCTGGAAGATGACGAAGATGATGAGCGGCGGGAGCATGGCGATCACGATCACCGCGGCCAGCGTTCCGTACTGCCAGACCTCTCCCTTTTGCAGAGTGAGCCCGACGGACAACGGCATCGCGGAGGGATTCATCGTCAGGGCTTTGGCCATCGTGTATTCGCCCCAGATCCCGTACGCGGTCATGATGACGACGAGCAGGACGCCGTTCTTTGCCATCGGCACCATGATCTGCCACCAGCACTTCAGGACACTCGCGCCGTCCATCACGGCGGACTCCTCGACTTCCTTCGGAATCCCCAGGAACGAGGCCCGCATGATCAGGATCGCGAAGGGCAGTGCGACGGCAACGTTCGGCAGCAACAGTCCGAGTTTGGAGTCGAGCAGTCCGACGGAGTTCTCCATCAGGAACATGGGCACCAGGAAGATGACCAGGGGGACGGTGAGCATCCCGACGATGCACATCAGCACCAGGTTCACCCCTGGGAAAGGCAACTTGGCGAAGCCGTACCCGGCCAGCGAACTCAGCAAGGCGACGAGGACCACGCCGGCGACGGTGATGACCACGCTGTTGACGAAGAACTTGCCGACGCCACTGCCGACCAGTCCCGCATAGTTGTCGAGGGTCCACTGCCTGGGCAGGAGGTGCTGCGGCACCTGGAAGATCTCACCGGCCGGCTTGAACGAATTCAGCAGGATATAGACCAGCGGACTCAGGAAGAGAATCGCGAAGAGCAGGAGGAGGGCGTAGATCCCTACCCTCGAGAACCGGGTTGCTTTCAGCATGTTGGACTCACTTATCCGTTGTCCGCTTTGCGGCCGCCGAGCCAGAAATTGAGGACGACGAGGACCATGATGATCAGGCCGAGGATGTAGCCCATGGCCGAGGCGTAGCCCATGTCGTAAAGCGTGAACGCCGTTTGGTAGATCTGTTGATAGAGCACCAGGGTGCTGGTGCCGGGCCCGCCGTCGGTCATCACCATCGGCTCGACGAAGACCTTCAGGCCGTGGATGATCGCCCAGGTCCCGGTCAGTACGTAGGTCTGGCGCAGGTTCGGCAGGATGATGTAGCGGATCTTCTTCCATCCGCTCGCCCCGTCGATCTCCGCGGCCTCCAGAATGTCGGACGAAATGGCCTGCAGCCCGGCGAGGAACAGGATCACCTCGAACCCGATGGTTGCCCACAGCGCCAATCCGATGATGGACGCCATCGCGGTCGACCCGTTGCTCAGCCACGGCTGGGTCAGGCTGGGCAGCTGCAGCACTTCGCCGAGGAAGTGATTGAGCAGTCCGTAGTTCGGCTGGAGGATCCAGAGGAAGACCAGGCCGGCGAGGGAGAGCGGAACCACGATCGGCACGAACATCGCGCTGCGGAAGAAGGAGTTGAACCTGACCTTCTGGAACAGCAGCAAGGCGATGCCCAACGACAGGACCATCACGATCACGAAGTAGAAGAAGCCGAACACGAAGGTGTTGGTCAGGCTCGTGACGAACTGCGAGTCCTTGAAGGCGGCCGCGTAGTTGCCGAACCCGATGAAGGCCGGTTTCGCGTCGTACACGAAGTTGAACTTGGTGAGGCTCATGTACCCGCTGGAAACGAGCGGATACAGCATGAAGGCGAAGATGAAGAGGAAGGCCGGGAGGATGAACAGGATCCCGACCGGGGCCTTCCGGCGCCTCCGTGCGGCGGAAGCGGTAGCCGGGCGTGCCCCTTCCGTCGATCGCGCAGCGGAAGCGGGGCGTGCCTCTTCCGTCGATGCTGCCTGCATGGGGAATTCCTCCTCGAATGTCGCCTGGAGAAGCCACTGGACGGCGACTGGTTCACGGACGGAGTACCGCGGTGCGAAGCCGGCTTCGGGCCCTTGTGGGGCTGCGGCTGCAAGTTTGTGCAAGCGGTTGTAGGAACGTACCCGCGCGGTGATTGCCAGGTCAAGCAGTGTCTCGAAGAGTGAGGCAGCAGACGTCGGCGAACGGGGTTCGGGGCCTGCCGATGGTTAGAAGTGGCTGACTGAAACGAGCGTTCGCATCAGGTGCCGGCCGCCCGGTGGCAGCTGGATCATGCCGGCGCCCAGGTTGCAGTTCTCGAAGCAGAGCATGCTGCTCCAGCCCTCGGCGGCGAAGTCGGGCAAGAGGGCCGCCCCCGCCGGACCCGGATTCCACAGGATCGCCCCGAATGCCCCCTCGGAACTGATGGTGATGGCGCGCTGGTTCGCAGCATCCTCGATCCGGGCGGAGGTCGCCGTCGTGTACCGGCGGCTGATCCCCTCCCCGACCTGCACGGGCAGGTCCTCCCGCGCTACGGCGCCACCTTCGCTGGAGAACTCGAGCCCTGTCAGCCCGTGGACAAGCGTCCTGCGGACATCGCCGACGGCGTAGTAGCTGTGCAACGCCGCCTCGAAACCGAACTCGGTATCGTCACGGTTCTCGACTGCGAGTTCGAGACCAAGCTCGGCGCCGAGGGTCACTGAGTACCGCGCCTCGAACCGGTACGGCCACAGCGATGCCCGGGACAGTTCGGTGTCGGTGAGCCGGAACACGGCCCGGACCGAGCCATCTTCTTCCGCGACCTCCTCGAGGCTCCACGGCTGGATCCGGGCAAAGCCGTGCTGAGGTGCCTCCGGATGCTCCGGGTGCCGGTTGAACCAGGGGAAGCAGATCGGAACGCCGCCCCGGATGGGCGAGCCGGCGGCGTAGCGGCTGCTGTCGCTCATCCAGAGCACCGGCCGGTGGCCCCTCGGCGTCCAGGACGCGAGGTGTGCACCGTGCAGGAAGACTTCAGCGACTCCCTCGGCTGTCGTCAGCCGCACCACGGCGAGGCCGCCCGGACCTTCGCGGAGCACCGCCGGCGGCACAGCAGGGTCGGCGCCCACAGTGCCTAGATGTCCCTGAAGGTGTCGATCTGGGCGCCCAGTGAGTTGAGGCGGGTGGCGAGATCCTCGTACCCGCGGTTGATCACGTAGACGCTGCGTAGTACCGAGGTGCCCTTCGCCGCCATCATCGCGATCAGCGTCACCACTGCCGGACGCAGGGCCGGCGGGCACATGATCTCGGCGCCGGACCAGTGCGTCGGGCCCTCGACCATCACCCGGTGCGGGTCGAGCAGCTTGACCCGGCCGCCCAGCTTGTTCAGGTCGGTCAGGTAGATCGCGCGGTTCTCGTAGACCCAGTCGTGGATCAGCGTCTGCCCGGTCGCCGAGGCCGCGATCACCGCGAAGAACGGCAGGTTGTCGATGTTCAGGCCCGGGAACGGCATCGGGTGGATCTTGTCGATCGGCGCATGCAGGGTCGACGGCCGGGTGGTCAGGTCGACCAGCCGGGTCCGGCCGTTCTCGGCCAGGTACTCGTCGGAGCGGCTGTAGTCCAGGCCCATCTCCTCGAGCAGCGCGAGCTCGATCTCCAGGAACTCGACCGGCGCCCGCCGGATGGTGAGCTCCGAGTCCGTCACGATCGCCGCGGTGAGCAGGCTCATCGCCTCGATCGGGTCCTCCGAGGGCGCGTAGTCGACGTCGACGTCGATCTCCGGCGTGCCGTGCACGGTCAGCGTGGTGCTGCCGACGCCGTCGATCTTCACCCCGAGCAGGTCGAGGTAGAAGCACAGGTCCTGGACCATGTAGTTCGAGCTGGCGTTGCGGATCACGGTGACACCGTCGTACCGGGCGGCGGCCATGATCGCGTTCTCGGTCACGGTGTCGCCGCGCTCGGTCAGCACGATCGGCTTGGCCGGCGCGACCGCCCGGTTCACCATCGCGTGGTACTCGCCGCCGGTCGCCTTGATGTCCAGGCCGAACGGCCGCAGCGCGGACATGTGCGGCTCGACGGTCCGGGTGCCGAGGTCGCAGCCACCGGCGTACGGGAGCTGGAAGGTGTCCTCGCGGTGCAGCAGCGGGCCGAGGAACATGATGATGCTGCGGGTACGGCGGGCCGCGTCGGCGTCCATCGCGCCCAGGTTCAGGTGCTCCGGCGGGACGATCTCCAGGTCGCCGGCGTCGTTCAGCCAGGTGGTCTTCACGCCGATCGAGTTGAGCACCTCGAGCAGCCGGTTGACCTCTTCGATCCGCGCGACCTTGCGCAACGTGGTGCGGCCCTTGTTCAGCAGGCTCGCGCAGAGCAGGGCGACTCCGGCATTCTTGCTGGACTTCACGTCGATGGATCCGGAAAGCTTCAAGCCACCTGTGACACGGAGGTGGACCGGACCGCCACCGAGAGAGACAATTTCGGAATCGAGCGCTTCGCCGATCCGGGCGAGCATCTCGAGAGTGAGGTTCTGATGGCCCTTTTCGATCCGGTTCACAGCACTCTGACTGGTGCCGAGCACATCGGCGAGCTGGGTCTGCGTCCAGCCGCGGTGCTTACGGGCGTCCCGGATGAGATTGCCGATCCGGCTCAGATAGTCGTCAGTCATGCGCCAGACGTTATCTCACATGTGAGATACCACTGCATCGACCCGCCGCTCACAGCGTAGCCAACGTCACCATCGGCCGACCGGCCACCCCCACCCCGACTCACGACCCCTACAGTAGGCGCCACCCCGCCGCCGCCCTCGGAGAGGACCAGCAGATGCCCGACGACGTCAACGCCTCCGGGGTGGTGACCGAGTTCGAGGCCGAGTCCTGGCCGCTGGAGGCGGCCGCCGACAGCCTGGCCCAGGTGATCGACGGTTTCCAGAACGGCGACACGCGTCCGCTGGTGATCGGCGACGGCGACCAGCCGGTGCTGGTGGTCCTCGCGGTCGCGGACCTGGCCGACTTCCGGGCCCGGATCAACGAACTCCTCAGCAACCCCGTCGATGCCGGCTGGCTGCGGTATTACTTGCGCTCCAACTTCGACATGAGTTCCGAGACACTGGTCGAGCAACTCGGCGTCGACACGGACCACGGACTGTCGTCCCTGGCGAGCCAGGTGAACGTCGAGCAGGCCGCAGTACTGCTGCCCGATCATCTGCGCCGGACCGAGGCGGGCGGCAATCCGCTGATGCTGATCGGCGACGGGATGCTGGCGACCGCGGCGCTGATCGCGTTCCCGGCGTTCTCGGTGCTGCTGGCGATGGAGGGCGAGGGCAAGGTCGAGGACGACTCCTGCGCGCACGACGAGGAGGAGAAGCCGACCACACCCCTCGAGGTACTGGCCGAGCGGCTCGGTCCGGTGTCGACGCAGATCGTCGCCCAGCTCAACGCGGGTCGTGAGCCGGGGCTGCCGCGGTTCGACCTGCATTTCGAGGACGACCTGATCGAGCACCTGCAGGACCTGGAGAAGCGCGCGCAGGCGGCTCCCAGCGGCGGGGCGTTCGACGAGCTGACCGACCTGCTGCACTCGTTCGACCAGATGCGCAGCGGCGCCCTCGAGGAGGAACTGGAGCCCGAGGAAGCGCCGTACATCGAGGTGCAGGATCTGCCGGGTGCGCTGGCCGACGTACGGGACAGTTTCCGCGACGGCGCGGACGACCCGTACCTGATCGGCATCGACGGGCACCCGCTCGCCGGGCTGATCTCGTACGACCTCTACGTGATGCTGCAGCAGGTGTCGGTCGACCTGAACGGCACGGACGAGGCGCCGGTGCTGCCGCTCCCCCAGCCGGAGTGGGAGAGCGGCCCGGAGCTGCAGACGTTCGAGGCCGCCGTCGAGATCTGCGGCGCGGTGCTCGAGGACATCAAGGGCGGCGAGGGATCGATGCTGTTCGTCGCCGATGACGGCGGCGAGGCCGAGATGGTCCTCGCGCCGCTCAGCTGGCTGTGGGCGTACGTCGACTACCTCGACCTAGAGGGCGCCGAGGCCTAGGCCAGCGGGAAGAGTGGTTGCCACTCGTCGAGGGCGGCGATCTCGTAGACGTCGGCCGGGGTGTACGGATCCTTCGCGAGGATGTCGCGCAGCTCGGCCTCGTCGGCGACGTCGTAGATCAGCAACGCGCCGGTCTGGTCGGCGAACGGACCGGCCGTCACCAGCTTGCCGGCCTCCTTCAGCGACGTGAGGTAGTCACGATGGGCCGGACGGACCTGCATCCGGCGATCTGTGTCGGTGAACCTGAGCTGAACCGCGAAGAGGGCCATACCGCCAACCCTATGACCTGGGCCGGGACAGCATCAAAGGGGCCGCGAATCGGCTGCAGTCAAAGGAGATTTGGTGCGGGAAGGGAGTCACGAGCCGCCACAGCGGCTGGTTCAGGTCAGACCCGAAAGTCGACGAGTGATCGCCCTTCCCGCTCGGTTATTTTCGCCAGCCGGGCGCCCTTATGCAAGAGGTTGGTGAAGACAATTCGCTGCGATCAGTTGGGTCAGGTAACGCTTGGTGACCGCGCCTCCCGCCGCCTCGATGAGAGCGCTGATACAGCCGTACAGTCGGTCACGAGCGTCCTGTGTCAAGGCCCGGTGACCTGAATAAGACGACAGCAGTTCGAGATATTCGCTCGTCGTGTAGGTCTGTTCCCATTCGTATCTGCGGACCTCGGCCGGCCCGAACCGCCCGCTGGCGTCGAACTCCGCGGAATCCTCCGGTACGTCGTCCGCCCGGGGCGGCCCGCCAACGGCCGGATCCGGCGTGAACCGCTGATAGCACTGATCCACATCCGCGAAGAACTGCGAGCTGCCGCCCTCGACGTGATGCGTCGACACCACCGCGAGCAGACCACCCGGGCGCAACGCGTCTGCCGACTTCACCACCCGCACCTCGGGGTCGATCCAGTGGAAGGCGGTCGCCGACAGGACCAGGTCGAACTTCTCCGCTGGCAACGGCCAACTCTCGAACGCGGCTGTCTTCACCTCGAGCTCCGGCAGCTTGTCCCGGGCGATCCGGGCCAGGTCGGGACTCAGCTCGACCGCCTTGACGGACCAGCCGCGCTCGATCATCGGACCGGTCGCCTGCCCGGTACCGCAGCCGATCTCCAGTACCCGCGGCCGGACCGGATTCCCCAGCAGCGCGGCGAGATCGTCGTACAGGCCACGTGGGTAGGTCGGGCGGACCCGGTCGTAGAGCTCGGCATCCTCGCCGAAGGTCTTGCGCATCTCCTGCCGCCGCATTGCTGCAGGCTATGGCATCCCGGCAGGTCCGGACCGCCTCAGCGGGAGACGGGTTTCAATCCTTCGACGATGATGTCCGCCACCGTCTCCGCATGATGACGGACGTCATCGGCATCGGGCGGGTGACTGCCGCCGAGAAGCTCGGTCTCGACGGGCGTCGCGTAGCGGGCACCGCCGCCCTGCACCACCAGGTAGTGGACCGTCGCGTAAGGCACCTGCCGGATACGCCCGGCCGCGACCAACCGGTCGATGCGTCGCTCCACCAACGGGCGGAGCGGCTCGACGAAGTGCTCCAGGACGTAGCGGATGCGCGGGCTGTCGATCGCGCCCTCATGGCTCATGATCCGCAGCACCTCCGGATGCGCTGCCGAGAACATCACCTGGTAGACGATCGCCTGCCGCAGCGCCTCGAGGTCGTCGAGGTGTGGATCGTCGGCGAGGCGCCGCCAGGAACTCTCCGCGGCGGCCAGGGCGTGCTCCATCGCCGCGAACCACAGACCCTCCTTCGAGCCGAACCGCGCGGTCAGGAGGGCGTGGCTGACGCCGAGCCGCCGGCTCAGCTCGCGGACGGACGTGCCGTCGCACCCCTGCTCCGCGAAAGCCTCGAGGGCACCTTGCAACAGCCGCGCGACATCGAGGTCGATATCACGCTGACCGGGACCGTGCCCGCGTGGCGCCCCGAATCAGGGCACTGGCTCTTCGGCGACGAGGGCGAGCAGCTCTTCGCGTGGCTGCCATCCGTGCCGGAGGGCAGGGTCGAGGCGACGTACAGCATCGGCGGCAGGACCACGGCCACCACGGGCGTCGGCTACCACGACCACAACTGCGGCAACACGCTGATGCTGAAGCTCATGCATCACTGGTACTGGGCCCGCGGCTCGGCCGGACCGTACTCCGTGATCGCGTCCTACATCACCGCCGAGAAGCAGTACGGGTACTCCGAGCTGCCCGTGTTCATGTTGGCCCGCGACGGCAAGCTCATCGCCGACGACTCAACCAAGGTGAGGTTCGAGGAGCTCGGCCCGTACACCGACACGGAGACCGGCAAGCCGGTCGCCAACGTCACCCGCTACACCTACACCGACGGCGACGAGCGGTACGTCGTCACCTACACCCGCCACGCGGACCTGTCGGCGGTGAAGTTCGTCGACGGGCTCAAGGGTCCGAAGAAGCTCGCCGCCATGATCAGCGGGTTCGACGGCGCCTACCTGCGCTTCGTCGGCGAGGTTCGCGTCGAGCACTACCAGGGCGAAGAGATCGTGGAGAACTACACCGACGACGCCCAATGGGAGCTCATGTACTTCGGCAAAGCCCGCTAGCGTTCATTCGCCCCCTTTTCACCCTTTCAGCAACCGTCACCGGCAAGACACGCCGCACGATGGGTGAAAAGGGGGCGAATGAACGCAACAGGTAGGTGCGCCGGGCGGTCAGTCCGCCAGCAGGCCTAATCCAGCGCGGCGCGGCCGGACTCCAAGCGCGCGACCGGGATGCGGAAGGGGGAGCAGGAGACGTAGTCGAGGCCCACTTCGTGGAAGAAGTGGATGCTGTCCGGGTCACCGCCGTGCTCGCCGCAGATGCCGAGCTTGAGGTCCGGCTTGGTAGCCCGTCCGCGCTCGACGCCCATCCGGACCAGGGCGCCCACGCCCTCGCGGTCGATCGACTCGAACGGCGAGACCGCGAAGATGCCCTTGGCCAGATAGCGGGAGAAGAACGAGCCCTCCACGTCGTCCCGGCTGAAGCCCCAGGTCGTCTGGGTCAGGTCGTTGGTGCCGAAGGAGAAGAAGTCGGCCGACTCGGCGATCTGGTCGGCCGTCACCGCCGCCCGCGGCAACTCGATCATGGTGCCGATCGGCACCTGACCGGGGCGGTGGGGTGGGGTCAGCATGGATACAGCCCATTCCACCCCGGCGGACGAGGCGACGTCGTTCAGCACCCCTTCGACCTCGTCGCGCGCGAGCTGCAGTTCCTGTACGGCGCCAACCAGCGGAATCATGATCTCCGGACGGGGATCCTTACCCTGCTTACGCAACTCCGCGGCCGCGGACGCGATCGCCCGCACCTGCATCGCGAACAGCCCCGGGATCACCAGCCCGAGCCGGACCCCGCGCAGCCCGAGCATCGGGTTCTGCTCGTGCAACCGCTCGACGGCCGCCAGCAACGTCGCCTGGTGACCCGGGTCCTCACCGCGTTCCTTCGCCAGCGCGACCTTGACGGCCAGATCCTCCATCGACGGCAGGAACTCGTGCAGCGGCGGATCGATCAGCCGGATCGTCACCGGCAGTCCGTCCATTGCCGCCAGCAACTCGAGGAAATCCCCACGCTGCAAGGGCTCCAGCTCCGCGAGCGCCGCCTCCCGCTGGGTCGCGTCCTCGGCCAGGATCAGCCGCTCGACGGATTCGCGCCGCTCCCCCAGGAACATGTGCTCGGTCCGGCACAGACCGATGCCCTCGGCACCGAACCGCCGCGCCCGGGCCGCGTCGTCCGCGGTGTCCGCATTGGTCCGTACGCCGAGCCGCCGGGTCTCGTCCGCGTGCGTGATCAGCCGGTGCACCGCGGCCACCAGTTCGTCACCGGCATCGGGGGCCAGCGAGCCCTCGAAGTACTGGACGACCGGTGAGGGGACGACCGGGACCTCGCCGAGGAACACCTCGCCGGTGGTGCCGTCGATCGAGATCACGTCACCCGCGCTGATCGTCGTACCGTTCACGGTGATCTTGGCGGCGGCCACGTCGACGTCGAGCTCCTCGGCACCGCAGACGCAGGTCTTGCCCATCCCGCGCGCGACCACCGCCGCGTGCGAGGTCTTGCCGCCGCGGCTGGTCAGCACGCCCTGGGCGGCGATCATGCCGTGCAGGTCGTCCGGGTTCGTCTCGCGGCGGACCAGGATCACCTTCTCCCCCTGGTCCGCGGCCTCGACCGCGGCCTTGGAGGTGAAGACCACCTTGCCGGAGGCGGCTCCCGGGGAGGCGCCGATCGCCTTGGTGATCAGGTCCTTGGCGGCCTCGGTGTCGAAGCGGGGGAACATCAGCTGCGCGAGCTGGGCGCCGGTGACCCGGCGGAGTGCCTCGTCGGTGTCGATCACGCCCTCGTCGATCAGGCTGGTCGCGATCCGGAAGGCCGCACCCGCGGTCCGCTTGCCGACCCGGGTCTGCAGCATCCAGAGCTTGCCGCGTTCGACGGTGAACTCGATGTCGCACAGATCACGGTAGTGGCCCTCGAGCTTGGCCATGATGTCCATCAGATCGTCGTACGACGCTTCGTCGATGGTCTCCAGGTCGGCCAGCGGCACGGTGTTGCGGATGCCCGCCACCACGTCCTCGCCCTGGGCGTTCTGCAGGTAGTCGCCGTACACGCCGGGCTGACCGCTGGCCGGGTCGCGGGTGAACGCTACCCCGGTCCCCGAGTCCATCCCGAGGTTGCCGAACACCATCGAGCAGATGTTGACCGCCGTCCCGAGATCGGTGGCGATCCGCTCCTGGCGGCGGTAGAGGATGGCGCGCTCGGAGTTCCAAGAGCCGAAGACGGCCTCGATCGCCAGGTCCATCTGCCGGCGCGGGTCCTGCGGGAACTCGCGGCCGGTGTGCTCGTGCACGGCCGCCTTGAACGTCTCGACCAGGCCCTTCAGGTCGTCGGCGTCCAGGTCCAGGTCGTTCTTGGTGCCCTTCGCCTGCTTCGCCGCCTCGATCGCGTCCTCGAAGACGTCGCCTTCCATCCCGAGCACGGTCTTGCCGAACATCTGGATCAGCCGGCGGTAGGCGTCCCAGGCGAACCGCGGGTTGCCGGAGTGGTGTGCGAGCCCGTTCACGGAGTCGTCGTTCAGGCCGACGTTCAGCACCGTCTCCATCATGCCGGGCATCGAGACGGCGGCACCGGAGCGGACCGACACCAGCAGCGGGTCGTCGGCCTGGCCGAGCTTCTTGCCCATCTTCTGCTGCAGCGCGTCGACGTGGTGGTCGATCTCGTCCGCAAGCTCGGGCGGCACCGAACCTGTCCGGAGGAAGGCGCGGCAGGCCTCGGCGGAGATGGTGAAGCCGGGCGGAACGGGCAGGCCGAGGTTGGTCATCTCGGCGAGGTTGGCCCCCTTGCCGCCGAGCAGTTCCAACATGTCTTTGTTGCCTTCGGCGAAGTCGTAGACGAGTTTCGGCACAGTCACTCCCTGAGGTTTGGGCGGTGCTCCACAAGCGCGCGGCATGGTGACCGCTGGCCCGTCGACTCCGGTGGCGGGGGCGTCTTTTCAGAGTAAGCCCAAAAACCAGTCCACTTGAACACTGGTCTCACGATGAGACCGTGACCCTGCCCACATGTCCAAGGCCGGAAAACCCTTACCTCATTGACAACCATGGACAAGGCGACGAAATCCCGACGAAACCTGCGAGCGGGGAGCTAACCATCTCACTCAGCGATTCCAGCTCGTCAGCTTGTCCGGGTTGAGCACGATCCACACTGCCGTCACCTCGGATCCGCCCACACTCAAACTGACCACTGCGATCACCCGGCCGGCCCTTCGCAGTACCAGGCCGGTCCGGCCGTTGACCTGTTCGAGAGTCACCTCGGTACTGGGTTGGCCGCTCAGCAGGTCGGCAACCAGGCGAGCGACCTCACCAGCGCCGTGGTGGGTGTCGGTCATGGCCGCCTCCAGGTTTGATCAGGCGGTGGACACAGCCGTGAGCTTGGCCGGGTTCATCATCCACATCACCTTGTCGATGCCCTCGGCCGACGCGTCGATGATCAGCACGGTGAACACCTCGCCGTCGCGGCTCAGCAGCGCGGACGGCTGACCGTTCACGGTCGCCCAGCGCACCTCGACGCCGACCCAGAACCGGCTCGCGAAAGCGCGCAGGTACTTCGCCACCCGGGTCGGGCCGACCACCGGGAACTTGGAGGCCCGGGCGGCGCCACCGCCGTCGGAGACGCTCGTCACGTCCGCCGCGAACAACTCCTCCAGCGCGGCCAGGTCGCCGGAGCGGGCCGCGGTCACGAAAGCCTCCAGCAGTTTGCGCTGCTCGGCTTCCGCGACCGGTGCCCGCCGCTCGGCGGCCACGTGTTTGCGGGCCCTGCTGACCAACTGCCGCACCGCGGCCTCACTCAGCTGAAGGATCTCCGCGATCTGCCCGTAGGGGTAGTCGAACGCCTCTCGCAGCACGTACGCGGCTCGCTCGTTGGGCGAAAGCCGCTCCATCAGCAGCAGTACTGCGAACTCCAGCGCTTCGGCCCGCTCCGCACCCAGGTACGGGTCCGCGCTGGTGTCGACCGGCTCGGGCAGCCACGGGCCGACGTACGTCTCCCGCCGGACCCGTGCCGATTTGGTGGCGTTGATGGCGAGCCGGGTGGTCGTCGTCGCGAGGTACGCGGCCGGGTTGTCGACCGTACTCCGGTCCGTACCCTGCCATCGCAACCAGACGTCCTGCACGAGGTCTTCGGCCTCGGTGACGCTGCCCAACATCCGGTAGCCGATCCCGAACAGCCGCGGGCGAAGCTCCGCGAAGGCCGCCGCGGTCTGTTCGAGATCGTCGGTATCAGCCACCTGGTCATTCTCTGCCACCGGCCAAGCAGCAGGGGTCATGACCCCCAGCGAGGTCACTTGCCGAAGCGACCCGGCCAGTCGGGGAAGTGGATCTCGCCGAGATCCGCCGGCCCGATCGGCACCAGGCTCTGCTCGCCGAGCTGCGACCCGTAGTACGTGGCGTGCGGGTCGGCGACGACCTCCCGCGGGTCCTTGCGCGTGGCCAGTGCCATCCGGAAGAACTCGTCCATCTGGTACTGGTCGGGGCCCGCGATCTCGACACGCCCGTTCAGCGGGGTCCCCACCGCGGCCCGGCCGACAGCCTTCGCGACGTCGTCACCCGCGATCGGCTGGTACCGCACCGGCGCGATCCGCACCACGCCGTCCACGGTGGACGTGTCGGCGATCGGCCCGACGAACTCGAAGAACTGCGTCGCGTGCACCAGCGAGAACGGGATCGAGCCCTTCTCGATCAAGTTCTCCTGCGCGATCTTCGCCCGGAAGTAGCCGTTCTCGGGCATCCGCTCGGTCCCGACGATCGAGACCGCGACGTGGTGACCGACGCCGGCCACCGCCTCCGCGGCCAGCAGGTTGCCGGTGGAGGTCTCGAAGAAGTCCAGTACCGCCTGGTTCTCGAACGACGGCGAGTTGGACACGTCGATCACGACCGACGCACCGTCCAGGGCCTCGGCCAGTCCTTCACCGGTGATCGTGTTCACCCCGGTGTTGGGTGCCGCGGCCAGCATCTCGTGGCCGAGCGCACCCAGATTCGCCACGAGCTTGGACCCGATCAGCCCCGTACCACCGATGACCACGATCTTCATAAGACATCCCTCTCGGTACGCCGGTGGCATCCGTTGCCGGCCGGTCACCAGCTAAGACAGGACAGCCCCGCTCGTTGTGACAGGTCGTGTCACATCGAGGGCTGCTGTCCTGTCTTAGCTGCCGGGAACCCGTACCGCGACAGGAGTGGATCTTGCCTTCAGCAGCCGGCATCAGGCTCAGAATCCGGATGACCGCCCGGCCGATCGACGAACCGCATCGCGCGTCCAGTCAGCTCGAGTTGCTGTTCGACCTCACCTTCGTGGTCGCGGTCGCCGCGGTCACCGCCGAGTTCGCGCACAGCATCGCCGAGGGGCACGCCGCGACCGGGCTGGTCTCGTTCCTGCAGGTGTTCTTCGCGATCTGGTGGGCGTGGATGAACTTCACCTGGTTCGCCTCGTCGTACGACACCGATGACGCCGCCTACCGGTTGCTGACGATGCTGCAGATGGGCGGAGTGCTCGTGCTCGCGGCCGGAGTACCGGCGGCTGCTGATCACTCCGACTATCGCGCTGTCACCTTCGGCTACCTGATCATGAGGGTCGGCCTGGTAGCCCAGTGGATCAGGGCCGGCGTCGAGGATCCGGCCCGCCGACGTACGGCGTTGCGCTACGCCGGCGGCATCGCGCTCCTCCAGCTCGGCTGGCTGGTTCGGCTCGTGCTCGCCGAAACGATCGACCTGCCGAGCTCCGTCCTGCTGAGCTTGTTCATCGGTCTGGCGATCCTCGAAATCTCGGTGCCCCGGTGGGCCGAGAGGACAGGGGCCACCAACTGGCACCCGCACCACATCGCGGAGCGGTACGGCCTGTTCACGATCATCCTGCTCGGGGAGAGCGTTCTGGCCGCGAGTACCGGCGTACAGGATGCGCTCACCACGGCCGACGTCAGTGGGTCACTCGTCGGTGTCGCAGCAGCCGGGCTGATCCTGCTCTTCGCGCTCTGGTGGCTCTACTTCCTCGAACCGGCCGGCGAGGGCTTGGCCGAGTACCGCCACCGCTCCTATCTGTGGGGCTACGGCCACTACGGCCTGTTCGCGGCGCTCGCCGCGCTCGGCGCCGGCCTGGAGGTCGCAGTCGAGCAGACGTCCCACCCGCCGGAGATCTCCCCGATGGTCACCGCGTACGCCGTCGCGGCCCCGGCCGGGCTGTTCCTGCTGCTGCTCTGGGCTGTGCACCTGCCCATCGTGACGAGCCCGGTACTCCGGCCCGCTGCGGTGCTGGGCGGCGTCACCGCGATCGCGCTGGTACCGCTCGCCGCCCCGCGGGTCGGCGTACCAGTCGTGATCGCGGCGATCGCGGCCATCTGTGTGCTGCTCATCGCCGGCACCATTTCTCGGGCCCGGTCGGATTAGAGCCTGCGACGGGTTCTCAGGTAGTCGCCTACTACGGCTGCACCGAGGCCGTCCGCGTCCGGAGCGATCACGCGGCCGCCGGAGCGTCGGGCCAGTAGGTCCACGAAGGCGTTCAGGCGCGGGTCGTCGCCAAGCCGGAACACCGTGAGCGAAGCGCCGAGTTTCGCCAGCCGGTCCACCTCGAAGACCGTCTTCCGGAGAGTCGCCGGCCGGGGTGGATAGTCGAACTCCGCCGTGCCGTCGGGCTCCAGGTGCGCGGTCGGCTCCCCGTCGGTCACCATCAGGACCACGGGCTGGGCGTCGGGATGCCTCCGCAGATGCCGTCCCGCGAGGAGCAACGCGTGATGCGCGTTCGTGCCCTGCTCCCAGGTGCCTTCCATTCCGATGAGCTGCGGGAGCTCCACGACCCCGGCGTACCGGCCGAAGGTGATCAGCTGGAGTGCGTCGTTGCGGTAGCGGGTCGAGATCAGCTGATGCAGTGCGAGTGCGGTGCGCTTCATCGGCAACCAGCGTCCCTCCTGGACCATCGACCAGGAGGTGTCGACCAGCAGCGCGACCGCGGCTCTTGCCCGGTGCTCGGTCTCAGCGATCTCCACGTCCGCCACGTCCAGCTTCACGGAGCCACCTCGCCCGGCACCCGCAGTACGGAGTACGGCGTTGCGAACTGTGCGCGGCACATCCCACGGCTGGGTGTCGCCGAACTGCCACGCCCGCGTAGACCCGCTGAGCTCACCGGCGGCGCCGGCCGACGCGGAATCGCGTTCGCCCGATTGACCGCGCGCGGACCGGAGTACGTCGGAGAGCGCGGTCTGACCGAGCTGCCGCAACGCCTTCGGGGACAGCCGGAGCGAGCCGTCGGGGGCACGCTCCAACAGGCCCTGATCCCTTAGCTGCCGCTCGAGCTCCGACAACCGGCGGGCATCGACCGTTGCCTCGTCACCCAATTGGCGAGTCAGCGCATCAAGGTCGATGTCCTCCAAGCGGGCACCCGGATACGACTGGGCAAGCTGCTCGGCCAGCGCATCAAGCTCTGCCAGGTCGGACATTGCCCGAGCACCTTCCGCGAGGCCGAGCGGATCGTCACCACTCATCCGCTCGGACCCGCTCCAGTCCTCCCCCGGCCTCAGTGCTTGCAGTTGCGCATCGAGATTCGCCAACTGCTGAGCAAGCTGCGGGCCGCCGAACGCTTGCTGCGACAGCTGAGCCAGCTCGGCCCGCTGCTCGGGTGTCATCGAGTTGAGCATCCGCTGAGCTGCCGCCGCCCGCGCCGCCAGTACGTCGATCAGCTCGTCGACGTTCCGGGGATTCTCCGGGAAGAACTCGCCGTGCTTCGCCATGAACTCGTTGAACAGGTCATCGATCTCCGGCCGCCCCTGGGCGTGCGCGGCCAGCAACGCGTTCAGATCGGCCAACATCTCGTTGATCCGCTCGATGTCCTCGGGCGTCGTGTTCTCCAGGGCCTCCTTCATGCCCTCGAAACGCGACCCGAGCAACTCGCGGCCGAGCAGTTCGCGAATCTCCTCGTACTTCTGCCGCGCCTCCGACGACTGCCAGTCATAGTTGGCCAGCTCCCGTACTGCGGCCGCTGTCCCCGCCGGCAGCGCGTCCAGCTGCGCCTCACGGAACCGGGCATCGTCGGACGGGTTCGGGAACAACTCATGCCGCTCGGCCTCGAGCGCCTCGTCGAGCAACCGCTGCACATCCCGCAGCGTGCCGTCGAGGTTGTGCCGCCGCTGGATCTCGCGCCGGCGCTCCCACAACCTGCGGGTCAGATCGTCCAGGCCCTGGGTGTCCCGGGTGCCTCGCCTGAGGAGTTCCTCCAGCGCGGACCGCGGTGACGACCCGGCCATCACGTCCTGGCCGAGCTCGTCCAGCGCATCCCGCAGATCCACCGGCGGCGCCAGCGGATCCGGCCCCTCATGCCAGGGCCCGTACTCCCAGCCTTCCGGTATGGCGGTCACGTCAAACTCCGTAAACCGTGGTGTCGTCGTCGGCGTCTTTGGCGAGCCGTTTGGACAAGTACAAGGCCTCGAGGGCGAGCTCGACCGCCGCAGCGATACGGCCAGGTGAATCGTCGGGCTCAACACCAGCCCGGGCCGCCACGTCATGCAGCAAGGGAAGCTCGGGAAGAGCAGCCAGTACGTCGCGACCGGGGATCCGCTCGCCCGTGGTCACAAGGTTGCCCGCAGCAACGGCATCGGCCAGCGGCGTCAGGTCCAGCCCGGCGAACCGCTCGCGTGCCGTGTCGGCGACGGACCTGCGCAGCAAGTACTCGAGCAGCTCGGTCTCGCGTCCTTCCTCACCTGGCTCGAACTCCAGCTTGCCCCGAAGCACAGCGGGAACCGCCTCGAGATCGACCGGCCTGGCGACCGCCGGCTCCTCACCGGTGATCGCACTCCTGCGCAACGCAGCCGCGGCGACAGTCTCCGCAGCGGCGACCGCGAACCGGGCCGAAACACCCGAGCGCTGGTCGATCGCGGTGGACTCCCGCAGATGCCGTACGAACCGCGCGAGCACCTCCAGCAACGGCTCCCCGACCTCCGCGGTCAGGTGGCTCTCCTGCCGTACGACGTCCACCTCGGCGTCGATGTCGAGCGGATAGTGAGTCCGCACCTCGGCGCCGAACCGGTCCTTCAAGGGAGTGATGATCCGGCCGCGGTTGGTGTAGTCCTCCGGGTTGGCCGTTGCCACCAGCAACACGTCGAGCGGCAGCCGGAGCGTGTAACCACGGACCTGGATGTCGCGTTCCTCCATCACGTTGAGCAGCGCGACCTGGATCCGCTCGGCCAGGTCCGGCAGTTCGTTGATCGCGACGATGCCGCGGTGTGCCCGCGGCACCAGCCCGAAGTGGATCGTCTCGGGGTCACCCAGGCTGCGTCCCTCGGCGACCTTGACCGGATCGACATCGCCGATCAGGTCTCCGACGGAGGTGTCGGGCGTCGCGAGCTTCTCGGCGTACCGGAGGCTGCGGTGCAGCCAGGCGACCGGCAGGTCGTCGCCGAGTTCGGCAGCCCGTCGCTTCGAGGCCGGCGTGATCGGGTCCAACGGGTGTTCGGGCAGCTCGGCGCCCTCGATCACCGGGGTCCACTCGTCGAGCAGCCCGACCAGGGTGCGCAGCAGCCGGGTCTTGCCCTGGCCACGCTCACCGAGCAGTACTACGTCGTGCCCCGCGAGCAGGGCGCGTTCCAGCTGGGGAATCACAGTGCGGGAGAACCCGACGATGCCGGGCCAGGGGTCACGACCGGCCCGCAACTCCTGCAGCAGGTTGTCGCGGATCTCGGCCTTGATCGAACGGGGAGCGTATCCGGCGGCGCGAAGCGCGCCGGCCTTACGGGGAAGATCGACAGGGGCACTAGTCACTCTGACGACGTTAGCTCGCTTCCCCCAACAAATTAGAGCGATTTCTCACTGCTTGGCCAGGTAGCTGTGCAGGAGGGCCGAGCCGTGCAGCATCGCGCGGGTCCGGCGGTCGTGGGCGGCGCGGCGTTCGGCAATTGCCGACCGGAGCGCCTCGGTGCTGCCGGTCCGCCGGAGTCCTTCGATGACGGGCCTGATCTGATCGAAGCTGTACCGGCCCTGCCGCAGCATGTGGATGATCCGTGCATCCCGGATCTGGACTGGTGCATAGCGGCGGTAGTTCGTGCCCGGCTCGCGGGTCGGGGTGAGTAGGCCGGCCGCTTCCCAGACCCGCAGTGCCGACGTCCGAATCGCTAGCTGACCTGCGAGTTCACCGACTCGGAGCGCGGGTCCGGAGCTTGCGGGCTGGTCGAGAAACTCCTCGGCCGCGGCACCGAGCGCATCGCTCGCCGCATCCGTCGTGACGCGCTGCTCGTGCAGGTCCGCGTGGCTCGCGTCGATCAACCGGAGTGCGAGCGGCACGTCCCCGTCGTGGACTGCCCGCATGATCCCGGTCGCCGTCTCCGGACCGAACCCAGGCGCCAGCGCACGATAGGTGCGCAGCGCATCCAGGTGCTCCTGCTCGTACCGGCGATAGTTCGACTCCGTCCGCTCGGCAGGCGGCAGCACCCCGGCGGCCTCATAGTTCCGCACCAACTGAGCAGAGATCCCCGCCTCCCGCGCCAAATCCACCGGCCGCAGCGCCATCGTTAGACGCGGGGGGTGACTCGGCCGGCGGTGAAGACGTAGGTGGGGGTGAAGCTGACGGGGGTCCAGGGCTGAGCTGGGTCGTCTCTGGCGACGAAGTGGTTGCCGTCCAGGGGTTCTGTCGGGCGTAGTTCGTACTCGCGGACCGGTTCCTCCGCGAAGGCGAGGCGGTCGCCGGTTGCCTGGTAGGCGAGGATCAGCTTGCCGTCGCGCCGTAGTACCTCGATTGCCACACTGGCCCGCTCGTAGCGCCCGAGGTGCTCGTCTCCCACCTCAACGTCCGCCGGCTGAGGCGCGGGCGGCACCCCCACCCCGGCGTACTGCGTGAACACCTCCGTTGCCAGTGCCTCGAAGAGAGCCGGCGCCTTCGCCGAGTTCGTCAGCAGGCAGAACGCCAGCCGCGCTTCCGGGTCGATCCGCAGGAAGGCCAACTGCGAGATCGTCTCGCCGTCATGACCGTGGATCCGGCGGCCGGACCAGTTGAAGAGCCGCCAGGTGAGCCCGATGTCGGTGGCCCCGCCACGACCACCCGGGTAGGCGATCTGCGGTTCCAGCATCGACGCGAGGCTTTCGTCCTCGAGATGCAGCTGCGCGTACCGCAACAGGTCCCCCGCGCTCTGCGTGATCAGCGCGGCCGGTCCCAGACTTCTCGGCAACTGCCAGGTGGTCACAGGAGAACCGTCGGTCCCGAGATGGCCGACCGCCGCACGATGCAGGATCGCCTCCTCCGGCAACGTCACCGTCGACTGCAGTCCGAGCGGCTCGATCAGCCGCGCCCGCAGGGATTCGTCCCAGCTGCGCCCGTCGAGCACCTCGATGATCCGGCCCAGCAGGACGAACCCGGCGTTGCAGTACGAGTACGCCGTACCGGGTGCGAACAGCTGATCCACGGTCGCCAGCAACCCGACGTACCGCTCGACACAGTCGTCGCCGCGGCCGGTGTCGGTGAAGACGTCACCGTCGATCCCACTCGTATGGGTGAGCAACTGCCGGACGGTGATCCGCTCGTCAATCGATGCCTCGGGCAATAACTTGACCACGCGATCGTCGAGACCGAACCGCCCCTCGGCCGCCAGTTGCATGATCATCGTCGCGGTGTACGTCTTGGTCACCGAACCGACCTGGAACACCGAGTCCGCCGTCACCTCGACGCCGGTCGCCCGGCTGAGCACGCCGTACGGCACCACCGTCTGCTCGCCGTCGACCCAGATCCCGAGCACCGCTCCGGGCACCCCGATCTCCGCGGCGAGCTCGGACAAACGCACAGACCAATCAGGCATGCCGCCTAAGCTACTTGCCCTGCATCAACTGCTCCAGCGCCGCCACGACCGCCTCCCGGGCAACGGGCTCGTCCAGACCGAGGTCCTGCAGCACCTTGGTGGCGACGCCGCCCGAGTCGCGATAGAACGCGAGCAGGAGGTGCTCCGTACCGACGTAGTTGTGCCCGAGCGCCAAGGCTTCCGCCACCGCTCCCTGCAACACGTGGGAGCCCTGCGGGGTCAGCGGAAGGGTCTCCTCAGCCGTCTCCGCGCCTTCCGCGTCGAGAGGTGTGGCGCCGCCTGGCCGCACGGCGTCGACGGCGACGCCGACCGCCTCGTCGGTCAAGCCGTGGGCTACCAGCAATTGTGTGGCGAGCGCCTCCGGCTGGCTGTAGAAGGCGAGGAGCAGATCCTCGGTTCCGACGAATGAGTGGTTGCGCCCGCGGGCGACCGCAGTCGCAGCCTCCACGACTGAACGAGTCCGCGGGGTGTAGTGCTCGAAGGCCGGGCGGCTGGTCCACGAGACCGCGAACCGCTTGTGGGCCGCCTGCTTGCTGACGCCGAGCACGGCGCTGATCTCCACCCAGGACTTGCCCGCACCGCGAGCCCGGTCCACGAAGTACCCGAGCGCGGCATCGGTGGTGCTGCTCAGCTCACTGATGGCGGTCGATGCGGTGCCGAGTTGGTCGAGGACGTCGTCACTGCCGGCGTCCGCACGAATGGTGTCGATGAGTTGCTGAAGGTCAGGTCCCGGAGTCATGCGTCAACCCTAGGTTGACGACCCCCGATCGTCAACCTAGGGTTGACGCCGCGTTGTAGGCGCCGGACCTTACTCTTGCGGGCATGCAAGAGTTGCCGGATTTGATTGTGCCTGGGTTGCGGGTTCTGTTCTGTGGGATCAATCCGGGGCTGGTGTCCGCGGCTACCGGACATCACTTCGCTCGGCCAGGGAATCGGTTCTGGCCGGCCCTGCATCTGTCCGGTTTCACCCCGCGGCAGCTGAAGCCGGAAGAACAAGGTGAGCTGCTGGATCTCGGGCTGGGGATCACCAACCTCGTGGATCGGCCTTCCGCCCGGGCCGAGGAGTTGACCCGGGCGGAGTTCACGGCCGGCGCCGACCACCTGGTGGAGAAGGTTCTGCAGTACGAACCCGAGTGGCTCGCGGTGGTCGGCGTCACGGCGTACCGGGATGGGTTCGGCGAACGCAAGGCCGTGATGGGTAAGCAAGATCGGATGATCGGCGCCACGCGAGTCTGGATCCTGCCGAACCCGAGCGGCTTGAACGCGCACTACACAGTGGACAAACTCGGCGCCGCGTACGCGGAACTCCGCGTAGTTACTTGAGGACCGAGCGCAGGGTGCTGACGGCCAGCTCGATCGCGGCATTGGCAGCCTGGGTGTCGCGGAGGGCGTCGACCATCACGAAGTCGTGGATGATGCCGCCGAAACGGACGGCGGTGACAGCGACGCCGGCCTCGCGGAGCTTGGCCGCGTAGGCCTCGCCCTCGTCGCGCAGTACGTCTGCTTCACCGGTGATGACCAGCGCGGTCGGCAGACCGGACAGCTGTTCGACCGTGGCGCGGAGCGGGGACGCCGTGATCTGATTCCGCTCGGCCTCGTCGGTCGTGTACTGGTCCCAGAACCACTTCATGCCGTCGAGCCTCAGGTAGTAGCCGACGGCAAACTCCTTGTACGACGCGGTGTCGAACGACGCATCGGTCACCGGGTAGAACAGCACCTGCTGCCGGAAGGTCACGTCACCGCGCTCCTTGGCCAGCAGAGTGATCGCCGCCGTCATGTTGCCGCCCACCGAGTCACCCGCGATCGCCAGCCGGGTCACGTCCAGACCATGGTCTTTGCCCAAGGCAACGATCCAGCGGGCGACCGAGTAGATCTGCTCGAGCGCCTGCGGGTAGCGGGCCTCCGGGGACCGGTCGTACTCCGGGAAGACCACCGCCGCGCCGGCGCCGACCGCCAACTCGCGGACCAGCCGGTCGTGGGTGTGAGCGTCGCCGAACACCCAGCCGGCGCCGTGGATGTAGAGCACCACCGGCAGCGGCCCGGTGCTCCCGGCCGGACGGACGATCCGGGCCTTGGTGCCGTCCGCGGCGGTCACCCACTCCTCGTCGACGGGGAGCTTCGGATAGTCGGTGGTCTGCAGTTCGTCGACAGCCTTCCGGCCGTCGTCCGGCGGGAGCTGGAAGAGGAACGGCGGCGTGGCGGTCGCGTCGGCGAAGGCTTGGGCTGCGGGCTCGAGAACGGTCATCGGACTTCTCCCTCTGGCGGGGTAGGAGCGGGAGAACGGGCGTTCTCCCGCGGTATGAACTACAGTAGGAGAACGATGGTTCTCGCGCAAGCCGGAAGGTGACGGTATGACGATCGACACAGCGACCGCCCAGCGTCAGGTGCTGGCCGCGGCCGACTCGTTGTTCTACGAGCGCGGCGTGCAGGCGGTCGGGATGGATGCGATCCGGACTGCTTCCGGTGTCTCGCTCAAGCGGCTCTACCAGCTGTTCCCCTCCAAGGACGCGCTGATCGAGGCGTACCTGAAGCACCGCGACGAGCTGTGGAAGACGATGCTCGCGGAGCACGTCGACCCGACCACAGAGCCCAGGGACCGCATCCTGGCGGCCTTCGACTTCCTGCACGCCTGGTTCCAGCAGGCGGACTACCGCGGTTGCGCGTTCATCAACTCGTTCGGCGAACTCGGCACGGTCTCACCCCGCGTGGCCGAGCTGGCGAACCAGCACAAAGCCGACTTCCAGCAACGCCTGACCGAGCTGGCCGAAGCAGCCGGTGCGCCTGCCCCGGCCCGGCTCGCGGAGTACTTGATCCTGCTCAGCGAAGGCGCGATCACCCGCTCGGCGATCTCCGGTTCCGACGAACCGGCCGTACGGGCCCGCGAAGCCGCATCCCTGCTACTCGACGCCCTACTCCCCGCTGCCCAAGTCGGCGTCTAGCCGCTCCCGGCTGACCAGCTCTGGCGTCTAGTCGGCTTCTTCCGCCTCGCGCCGGGCGCGGGCACGGCGTTTGCCCTCATGCATGGCCACGACCCGGGCGATCGGAATGGCTCGCCCTTCCTCGATCAGCTCGGCGCTCAACGTCTGGGGCGCGGGCAATGCGGCGGCCCACGGATCACTGTCGCCGAGCAACGCCGGCACGCTACGAATGGTGAAGTCGCGCGGTGAAACCTGCTCGACGTCCTCCCAACCAATCGGGTACGAAACCGACGCCCCTGGTCTCACCCGTGGGCTGTACGCCGCGACCACCGTCGCTCCGCCGGCCCGGGTCGAGTCGACGAAGACCTTGCCGCCACGGTTCTCCTTGACGTACTCCGTCGTCGCCAGTGCCGGGTCGATCCGCTCCGCCCGAGCCGCGATCGCACGGGTCGCAGCAGCCGCGTCTTCGATCGTCGCCTGATCGTCGATCGGCACATAGACATGCACGCCCTTGGCGCCGCTGGTCTTCACTGCTCCGTCCAGCCCGAGTTCCGCGAGCGCTTGCCGCACCAACAGAGCCGCCCGCACGGCAAGCTGGAACGTCTCCCCCTCCGGCGGATCAAGATCCAGTACGAGGTGCGTGACCCGATCCCACCGATCGGCGCGGACCAGGGTCGGGTGGTACTCCACCGCCCGCTGATTCGCGAACCACAACAACGTCCGTCGGTCATCGCACAGCGCGTAGGACACCTCGCGCTTCGATGCCTCTGCCCACATCGGTACCGTGCGCACCCACTCCGGCGTGTACTTCGGAACGTTCTTCTGCATGAAAGCCGGCTGCCCGGGACGCACCCGGATCACCGACAGCGGCCGGTCCCGCAGCCCGCCCAGGATCTGCTGATGGACCGCGTCGAGATAGTCCACCAGATCCCGCTTGGTCGCCTCGGCCCCGTCGAACAGCGGCTGATCAAGGTTCGTCAGCGGTACCCCGTCACGCGTCTCATCCGGCTTGCTCGCCATTGTCTGAGACTAGGCGCTGGCGCGGTCAACCGCCGGAGACGCCTAGTTCGGCTTCGGTCAGGTCGGTGTTGAGGCCGTCGGTGTCGTCGAACCAGCCGTAGGGCAGGACGACGTGGTCGCGGGGGCTGCCTTGGCGGCCTCGGGGGGCGCCTAGTTCGGCGACCGGGAAGGGGGCGGTGGGATCGAGCTGGGTCAGGAGTTCGTCGAGGCGGGCCAGGGAGTCGACCATGCCGAGGGCCGCGCGGAGTTCGCCGCCGGCCGGGAAGCCCTTGAGGTACCACGGAACGTGCTTGCGGAAGTCGCGCAGACCGCGGTCCTCCCCCATCAGGTCCGCGAGCAGCTCACCGTGCCGGCGCATCACCGTGGCGACCTCGCCGATGGTCGGCAGATTCAGCGTCTCACCACCGGAGAACGCCACCGCGAGATCCCGGAACAACCACGGCCGGCCCAAGCACCCGCGCCCGACGATGACCCCGGCACACCCAGTCTCCGCAACCATCCGCAGCGCGTCCGAGGCCTCCCAGATGTCGCCGTTCCCGAGCACAGGGATCGACGTGTGCTCGACCAGTTCGGCGATCTTGGTCCAGTCCGCCTGACCGGAGTACGCCTGCGCCGCAGTACGCCCGTGCAGGCCGATCGCCGCGCAGCCGGAGTCCGCCGCGATCCGCCCGGCGTCGAGGTAGGTCTGGTGGTCGCTGTCGATGCCGATCCGGGTCTTCATCGTGACGGGCACGTCGTACGGGCCGGCTGCCTTCACCGCCGCCTGCAGGATCGCGCCGAGCAGATTCCGCTTCCAGGGAAGGGCCGCACCGCCGCCCTTGCGAGTCACCTTCGGCACCGGACAGCCGAAGTTCAGGTCGATGTGCGCCACGCCGTACTGGTCGCAGAGCAGCTCGACCGCCCGGCCGATGTAGACCGGGTCCACGCCGTACAGCTGGACCGAACGGACCGTCTCGCGCTCATCGAAGGTGAGCATGTCGAGACTCTTCTGGTCGCCCTCGACGATGCCGCGCGAGGTGATCATCTCGCAGACATACAGCCCGGCGCCCTGCTCGGCGCACAGCCGCCGGTACGCCGCGTTGGTGATCCCCGCCATCGGCGCGAGCACCACCGGGGTGTCGATCGTGAGGTTGCCCAGCTGGAGCATCAGACCTGCATCATGGTTTCGCGACCAGGACCCGACCGTCGCCGGACACCTGGGCCTTGTAGGGCTGGACCGCGTTGTCGACCGTGGTGACGTCGCAGGCGATGCCCCCGGAAGTGTGCTTGACCACCGTCACATCATCCATCGTGCAGGTCACCTTGGCCGCACCGGTCGCCGTCCGCTGCACCGCGTCGACGACCTTGGCCTTGACGATCGCGACCGACTCGGAGGTGAACTTGTACGTCGCGCTGTACTGCTTCGCGTCGACGGTCAGCTTCCCCGAGTACGACTTGCCCGCATACGTCACCGTGCAGGTCAGGTCATGCATACCGGGCTTCTCGGCGTCGTCGATCCCCGGGCAGGTGACCGTCGTCTTGGCCGTCTTGCCGGCCGCGATCTGGGCTTCCTTCGAGATCGCGAACCGGATCCGCTGAGCCAGCGGGGCGTCGGACTCGGGCGTGCCGGTGACCTTCGGCGTCGGCCACGGCTTGGTCGGCCTCGGCAGCGGGGTCAGCGTCGGGGTAGAGGCCGTCGGGATCGGCGCGCTGGTGGTCCCGCTCGGCGCGGACGGCGCAGGGGTGTCGGCTGCCGACGGCGGATCGTCCGAACAACCACTCAGAAAGATTGTTCCGAGCAGGGTCAGCCCCAGTGCCGTCGCCTTCACCATCGTCAGCAGCCCACCAGACGCTGGGCCAGGTACCCCGGCACCTCGGTCAGGGCCACCCGCTCCTGCTTCATCGAGTCGCGCTCGCGGATCGTCACGGCCTGGTCGTCGAGCGTGTCGAAGTCGACGGTGATGCAGTACGGCGTGCCGATCTCGTCCTGGCGGCGGTACCGACGGCCGATCGCACCGGCGTCGTCGAAGTCGACGTTCCAGCTCTTGCGCAACTCGGCGGCCAGGTCCTTCGCCTTCGGGGACAGATCCGCGTTGCGGGACAGCGGCAGCACGGCCGCCTTGACGGGAGCCAGTCGCGGGTCGAAGCGCAGTACGGTCCGCTTGTCGACGCCGCCCTTGGCGTTCGGTGCCTCGTCCTCGGTGTACGCGTCGAGCAGGAACGCGAGCACGTTGCGGGTCAGGCCGGCGGCCGGCTCGATCACGTACGGCGTCCAGCGCTCGCCCTTCTCCTGGTCGAAGTAGGACAGGTCGGCGCCGGAGTGCTTGGAGTGCGTGGACAGGTCGAAGTCGGTCCGGTTCGCGATGCCCTCGAGCTCGTCGAAGTCCTTGCCGCCGAAGGTGAACTTGTACTCGATGTCGACGGTGCGCTTCGAGTAGTGGCTGAGCTTCTCCTTCGGGTGCTCGTAGAAGCGCATGTTGTCCGGGTTCAGGCCCAGGTCGACGTACCAGTCCCAGCGCTGCTTCAACCAGTACTCGTGCCAGTCCTCGTCGGAGCCGGGCGCGACGAAGAACTCCATCTCCATCTGCTCGAACTCGCGGGTCCGGAAGATGAAGTTGCCCGGGGTGATCTCGTTGCGGAAGCTCTTGCCGACCTGGGCGATGCCGAACGGCGGCTTCTTCCGGGCGGTGCCCATCACGTTCGCGAAGTTGATGAAGATGCCCTGCGCGGTCTCGGGCCGCAGGTAGTGCAGGCCCTCCTCCGACTCGACCGGGCCGAGGTAGGTCTTCAGCAGGCCGTTGAACATCCGCGGCTCGGTGAAGGTGCCCTTGTTGCCGCAGTTCGGGCAGGCGATCTCGGCCAGCTTGACCTCGTCGGGATCGCGGTTCTTCCGCCGGGCGAAGTCCTCGCGCAGGTGGTCGTCGCGGAACCGCTTGTGGCACGACTGGCACTCGGTCAGCGGGTCGACGAACTCGGACAGGTGGCCGGAAGCCTCCCAGACCTTGGGCGGCAGGATCACCGACGAGTCCAGCCCGACCACGTCGTCACGGCTCGTCACCATCGCCCGCCACCACTGGGTCCGGACGTTGTTCTTCAGCTCGACGCCGAGCGGTCCGTAGTCCCAGGCCGACTTGGTGCCACCGTAGATCTCGCCGCACGGATACACGAAGCCTCTCCGCTTGCTGAGGCTGACGACGGCATCGACGGTATCCACGGGCACTTTTCGACTCCAGTAAGTGTCACAGTTGGTCGTACGGGAAAGGTCCAGGCTATCGGGCCGACACGCCCCACGTCGCATCCGCCGCCGACCTACCTGCTACAGCAGGGAGGGCGCTTCGAGCGAGTCGTAGGCAGTTGGCTCGTCGATCGCCTGGGAGAGTAGCGGGACCGCCGCCACTTTCACCTCGTACGGCGACAACGCCCGCCGGTAACTGCCGATGTTCTCCCACTCCATACTCAGCGCGAGCAGTTCGGGATCGTCGGCGTTCCGCCCGGTCCGGGCCGCGACGAAGCCCTTCTGCCGCGACAGCACCTCGACAGCCGTCTCCAGCCGGACCACGAACTCCGGTTGCGCGGACTCGTCGACCCGGAACCTGATCACCACGAACACCCGCGC
>NZ_DASRXP010000651.1:0-4807 GCF_035687465.1 Kribbella sp. | reverse complement strand
CGCGGCTTTCGGCGTACGGGCTGGATGTTCTTGATGGAGGGGCGGTTGCGGCTGCGGCGGTGGAGCTTGGGGATGTGGATGTGCTCGTGTTCACGGCTGCGACCAACGTACGGAAGCGGATTCTCGACTACACCGGTGAGGAGTTTGATCGGGTTGTTTCGCTGAACTTGCGGGCCTCGTTCGACCTGGTTCGTGCGTTTGGGGCTGGGATGGTGGAGCGGGGTCGGGGCAGCATCGTGGGGTTCAGTTCGATCCGGGCGACGACTGTTGAGCCCGGGCAATCGGTGTACGCGGCAACCAAGGCGGGACTCGTTCAGTTGCTGCGGACTGCCGCTGCCGAGTTCGGGCCGCAGGGCGTGCGGGTGAACGCGATCGCGCCGGGTGTCGTCGAGACGCCGCTCACCGCGCAGATCAAGGCGGACCCAGCGTGGTACGAGGCGTACGCGCAGAAGAGTGCGCTCGGCCGCTGGGCCAGTGCCGACGAACTCGCGGGCGCGGTGGTGTACCTCGCCTCGGACGCCTCCTCGTTCGTCACCGGCAGCGTCCTCGCCGTCGACGGAGGCTGGACCGCCGTAGACGGCCGCTTCAACCCACCAAACTAACCACCAGGAGCCCGATGCTGGACGAGCGAACCACCTCGACGACCGGTAGCGCCGCTGACCTGACCGCCTCGGTCCCGGATGACCCACAGCATTGTCGAGCGGACGGGGTACCGGACCGCCACGCCATCACAATCAAGGTCGAGCCGGGTGCGTGACGCTCGCGAGGGTGCGAGGAGCGCGGTTGTGATGGCCTGGCGGTCCGGCATGTCGTCGAGAGGACTTCGCGTGGCGACCGTGGTGGGCCGACCACCAGGAGTGTCGGACAACCGACGGCCTCGTCGAGGTGGGAGATGCCGGACCGCCACGGCATCACAATCCGGATCAGGCCGGGTGCCTGAGGCTCGCGACGGTGCAAGGAGCGCGGTTGTGATGGCCTGGCGGTCCGGGATCTCTTCGAGAGGACTACACATGAGGACGTGGCCGGCCAAGCACCAGGAGCTGACGATGACTGACAGCCTCGCTGAACTGACCGCCTGGAGTGCCGGGTGACCGACGGCCTCGCTGAACTGACTGCCTGGAGTGCTGGATGACTGAGAGTCTTGCTGATCTGACCGCCGTCGAGATGCTGGACCGGTATCGCGACCGCTCGGTTTCACCCGTCGAGGTAGTCGAGGCCGTGCTTGCCCGGGTCGAAGAACTCGAGCCCAAGCTCTCCGCGACCTACGCTCTCGACCCCTCCGGAGCTCGCGCCGCCGCCCGCGATTCGGAGTACCGGTGGACTCGCGGCGAACCAGCCGGCCCGCTCGACGGCGTACCGGTCACTGTCAAAGAGAACATCGCCACTCGCGGCACCCCGGTACCGCAAGGCACGGCCGCGACCGAACTGATCCCGGCAACCGAGGACGCCCCCGCCGCGGCCCGACTTCGAGAATCCGGTGCCGTGATCTTCAGTAAGACGACGATGCCGGAGTACGGGATGCTCTCGTCCGGCGTCTCCACGTTCCACCCGCTGACCCGCAACCCCTGGGACCTGGCCCGTACTGCGGGCGGCTCGAGCGCCGGTGCCGCCGCAGCGGCCGCCGCTGGCTACGGGCCGATCCACATCGGCACCGACATCGGCGGCTCGATCCGCCTGCCCGCCGGATGGTCCGGCGTCGTCGGCCTCAAACCCACCCACGGACGAGTCGCCGTCGGAAACCCGTACCCAGGCAGGGCAATCGGCCCTCTCGCTCGTACTGCGGCCGACGCCGCGCTCGCGCTCTCCGTCATGACCGGCCCCGACCGCCGCGACTCCACCTCCCTACCGCGAACCACCGACCCCGCCAGCCCGGAACGTCTGAAGATCGCACTGCTGCTCGACGCCGGACTCGGCCTGCCGGTAGACCCCGAGGTCGCCGCCGCGGTCTCGTCGGCGGCGGCGCAACTCGAGAAGGCAGGCGCGATCGTCGAACCGATCGCCCCGGTCATCACCCGCGAAATGCTCGACGGGCTGGACCGCTTCTGGCGCGTGCGATCCGCGTACGACATCAAGGCCCTGCCCGAAGAACGCCGCGCAAAGGTTCTCCCGGAGATCCGCCGCTGGGTCTCCACCGCCGGCGACCTCTCCCCGTTCGACGTCTACCACGGCTTCTCCCAGATGGGCGCAATGGCAGTCGCCGTCGACAACGCCTTCGCCGACTACGACTTCATCCTGTCGCCGGTCGCCCCGATCACCGCCTTCCCCGCCGAACTCGCCTACCCCACCGACGACCCCCTGAAGCCGTTCGAACACATCGCCTTCACCGTCCCGTACAACATGTCCGCCCACCCCGCTCTCTCCGTGAACTGCGGCTACACGACCACCGGCCTCCCCATCGGCCTCCAAATCGCCGCCCCCCACTTCCACGACCTCCCCGCCCTAACCCTCGCCACCACGATCGAACACCAATCCCCCCACCACCCCTGGCCCACTCCCTGACCGTCGCGATCACCTCCCGGGGGAACTGGCTCCAGCTGGCCAGAACTGTCTATCAGATTTGCCTTAAAAGTGTCTAGTCACCTAGCCTAGACCGCAGGGCAATCTCCGATGGCGTTGTTCGGAAGGTCTACAGAGCGCTCGCCGAGGTGAGGGGAAGGACTCATGACGAACTACGAGGTAGCAGTGGCGCGCGAGGGACGCTGGTGGATGATCGAGATTCCTGAATTAGATGGACTCACGCAAGCCCGCCGGCTCGACGAGGTGGAGAAGATGGCGCGGGAGTACATCGCGGTGACGGTCGATGTTCCCATCTCTCAGGTGACGGTCTCGATCTCTGGCGTCAAGGTTGCGGGCCAGGACGTACTGGAGACGAAGGCGCTCGTCGATGACCTCCGCAGGCACGCAAAGCAACTTGATGATCTCGTCGCAGAACTCACGCGGGAGTTCGCATCGGCATTGTCGGGTGCGAGTGTTCCAGTCCGAGACGTGAGCAAGATGCTTGGCGTCTCCCATCAGCGAGTCTCTCAACTAGTGCAGGCAGCGCCTAAGGCCCAGCCCTCGGCGCTAGCGAAGGTGTTGCTTACAGCCAGAACCGCGCACAGGAACGATCTCGTCGTCCACCTCAAGGCCGGCCAGGCACCGCAAGTTGTTGAGGTACAGCCTGTCAAGAAGACCACCGCTGCAAAGAAGTCGAAGGCGAAGGCGAGCTGAGCGACCACCTGAGCTCCCTCGGGAGCCGATCCCGGCGGACCGCTGGTGGCGGTAGCTTGTAGGGAGGTTTTGGATCGAGGAGACGCCTAGGGGCAAGTGCCATGGCAGATCATCGCGGCAGTGACGGGTACCCGGCCGACCAATTTCGACGCGGGCTGGTGGCGCACTGCTACCGGATGCTCGGGTCGGTCCGCGAGGCCGAGGGGGTGGTGCGCAAGACCTACCACCTCGCCGCCAGCCGGTACTCCGAACTCGCGACCAGCCCGTACGGCGCGACGCAGGGCCTCCGTGGTCCCGATGGGCGAGCCGGAAGCTGGCTCTACGGGACGGCGACGCGGTACTGCCTGACCGCAGCCGCGGATCCCCGCCCGCTCCCGAAAGACCTCACCCGTCCGAGCCGCGAGCCTGAGGGAAAGCTGGCCGAGCGCCCCGAGGTCCTCTGGCTCGAACCAGCCCCCGACCACCTGATCGACAGCGGCCGCGCTGACCCATCGGCTGCCAGCGGCCGCGCGAACCCATTGAGTACCAGCGGACGTGCGGACCCATTGAGTACCAGCGGACGCGCCGACCGACTGGTGCCGGGGAGCCCCGCCGGCCCGTTGGTCGCTGGCGGACGCGGCGGCTCGCAGTACGGGGTGGGGCATGTTGGGCTGGAGTTCGTCGCAGCCTTGCAACGCCTACCGGCTGAGCAGCGGG
Organism: Kribbella sp.; assembly: GCF_035687465.1. Taxonomy (NCBI): domain Bacteria; kingdom Bacillati; phylum Actinomycetota; class Actinomycetes; order Propionibacteriales; family Kribbellaceae; genus Kribbella; species Kribbella sp. The sequence continues at coordinate 901 of NZ_DASRXP010000651.1, read as the reverse complement.
CTGCGTTGACTCTGCGCGACGTCGAGCGTTGGCCGAGTACGGCGATCGCCGAGGTGCTCGAGACCAGTCCGTTCGCCATCGACAACCTCATCGCGGATGCCCGGGACCGCTTCGACCCAGGACCAGGTCACCTGACCGCCGCCGATCAACGTTTGCTGCTTGAGCGGTATGCCCTCGCGTTCGAGCAATACGACGTACCGGCGATCGTCGAACTGTTCGACGCCGACGCGATCTGGGAGATGCCGCCGTTCACCTCATGGTTCCGCGGGCCCCGGAATATCGGCCGCCTGATCTCCACCCACTGCCCGGCGGAAGGCCCCGGCGACCAGGTCCTAGTACCAATCAAGGCGAACGGCCAACCCGGATTCGCTGTCTACATGCGAGACCCGGTCGAGAACGTCCACCGCGCGTTCCAGATCCAGGTTCTCACCCTGACCGTCACCGGCATCATCCACGCCGTCGCCTTCTTCGACCTCACCCTGTTCGAGGCCTTCAACCTCCCAGACCTCTTCACCGGCCTCCCCGAATCACCCACCGACCATCGCCCAAGACTCCACATCGAGCGCAGCCGACAACACCACGACAACGGAAACTGACCTGCGTACTCGAGTTGGACGGACGGACGGACGGCTGGCCGGGCTGAGCCGGTCAGCTTAGTGGCGGATCCAACGACCTCCATGCGGCGATTTCCGGCGCTGGCTCGAGTCGGTCGGCGCCGACTTGAAGGCTGGCACGCGCCGCCTCGTAGTAGCGATCACGCTGGACGTGTGCGCGCTGAAAGAACTCAAGGAACTGGGCTTCGCTCGCATCCGTGTCGGTCAGGAGGTGATACAGGTCGGAGACAGCCTTGCTCCAGTCCCTTGCTGCTGTGACAGTCGCGTTGTCACCGAGCAGGGCGACA
>NZ_DASRXP010000650.1:0-5737 GCF_035687465.1 Kribbella sp. | reverse complement strand
ACCCGCGAACCACCCACACCTATGAACCCGCGAACCACCCACACCTCTGAACCCGCGGACCACCCGCGCTCGGCGTACCGGCGTACTGGGCAGTCGGGGATGGCGCCGGGCCTGCAAACCTGGGTGACGGTGGTGTGGGGGGAACGGCAGGATGGGGGTATGGGTTTGAGGGTTCGGGTGCTGGGTGAGGACGACTGGAAGACGTTGCGGGAGGTGCGGTTGCGGGCGTTGCTCGAGTCGCCGGGGTCGTTCTACAGCACGTATGAGGAAGCGCACCGGCTGGATGAGGACGGGTGGCGCGAGCGGTTGCGGAGTGCGGAGCGGGTGACGTTGCTGGCCGAACTGGATGGGCGCGGGGTCGGGATGATCGTCGGGGCGCCGGCTGGTGAGGACGAGCAGATGGACGACGCCGCCTTGATGCTCGCGATGTGGGTAGAGCCGGAATCGCGGGGCCAGGGTGTGGCGGATGCGTTGACTACTGCGTTGCTCGATTGGTCGCGGGCGCAGGGGTACGGGACTCTCTTGCTGTGGGTGTACGGCGCTGCGCCGCGGGCGGCCGCGTTCTACCGGCGGGCCGGGTTCGTGCCGACCGGGCGGGTCGAGACGTTCGGCGACGACAGCCGACCGTTGACGCTGATGGCTCAGGCGCTATAGCCGCTGGCGGTGTGTCGGGCCGATCAAGGAGTGGTCGTCGGAGTTCCTTGGATGAGGTGGCTGAGGAGCGGTTCGATTGCGGCGGTGATGTCTTCTGGGGTTGCCGTTGCCAAGCCTTCGAGGTGGATCAGGTGACGGCCGATCACCGTTCCGAGGGTGATTGCGCCGATCAGGGCGGCTCGCAGTACGGCGTCGTCGCCGGGGAGTTGAGCCGCGACCTGCTGCTGTTGCCGGGTCATCGCGGCACGGACCTCGACGCCTGCCTCGGGGTGGGTGAAGATCGACCGCAGGGCGGCGAGTGCTGCCGTTGGTTCGTCGGCCAGTTTGTCGGTCAGGCCGGCCGTCAGGAGTTTCGCGATCTCCGCCGGGCTGCCGGTGATCGGGCCGTCGGCCGGGATCGTCGCAACCTGGGCGAACAGTTTCTCCTTGGAGCCGAAGTACCGCATCACCAGACCGGCGTCGCTGTTCGCGGCCGCGGCGATCGCGCGGATCGTGGTCCGGTCGTACCCCTGCTCGCCGAACAACCGGCGGGCCGCGTCGAGGATGCGCTGCTCGGTCAGTCGCCGGGCCTCGGCCCGTGAGGTGGTCATGAGCTTCAGCCTACGCGTGTTGACCGAAGCAACAGGAGGGGGCTACATTTCAGTCAACATACGTAGACTGAAATGAGGGCGTCATGCGGACGATCGTGCTGGGCTTCCTGGCCGGGCTGATGGGACTGAACGCGCTACCGCATCTGATCCGCGGGATCACCGCCCAGGAGTACCCGAACCTCACCGGCAACTCCCCGGTCCGCAACGCGGTCGCGGCCTGGGGCGGGTTGGTGATCGCCGGCCTGCTCGCCGCCTGGTCCGACGCCGGCGCGCATCCCTGGACCGCCTTCGTGGCCGTGGCTCTCGGCGCCTTGGTGATGGTCGTTTTCCATGCGTCGGGTGGCGCCTACCGGCTCAACACGCGGTTCGGGAAGGAGAACCCGGTGCGGCAGGATCGGTGAACAGGGCGGGGACGAGTACGGCGTGCGCGGGCTATGGTCTTCGGCATGAGCGGTGAGGCGATGCTGGTCTTCGACGAGGGTCTGACGGCGTACGACTTCGGTCATGGGCATCCGATGAGTCCGATCCGGGTGGATCTGACCGTGCGGCTGGCCCAGGCCCTCGGCGTACTCGACCTGCTGAAGGTGGTGCCCGCGCCGGTGGCCGACGACGCCCTGCTCGGCACCGTGCACACAGCCGAATACATCGCGGCGGTGAGACGCGCGGGCGAGAATCCGGACGTTCCTGATCTGGCCCCCGGTCTCGGTACCGGTGACACCTACACCTTCCCGCATATGCACGAGGCGTCGGCGCATGTGGTGGGTGCTTCCGTCGAGGCAGCCCGAGCTGTCTGGGAAGGCGATGTCCTCCACGCGGCGAACATCGCGGGCGGGTTGCACCACGCGATGCCCGCGATGGCCAGTGGGTTCTGCGTCTACAACGACCCGGCCGTGGCGATCCAGTGGTTGCTCGATCATGGTGCCGAACGAGTCGCCTATGTGGACGTGGATGTGCACCACGGCGACGGCGTACAGGCTGTGTTCTATGACGATCCTCGGGTGCTGACGGTGAGTCTGCACGAGTCGCCGACCACCTTGTTCCCGGGGACCGGGACCGCGGGCGAGACCGGTGGGCCCGGGGCGGAGGGCTCGGCTGTGAACGTGCCGCTGCCGCCCGGGACTGGCGATGCCGGCTGGTTGCGGGCGTTCCACGCGATCGTGCCGGACGTTGTGAAGGCGTTTCGGCCGGCGGTACTGGTGACGCAGCACGGGTGCGACTCCCATGTCGAGGATCCGCTGGCTCATCTGACGAAGACCGTCGACGGCCAGCGCGCGGCGTACCTGGCGCTGCATGACCTGGCCCACGAGGTCTGTGGCGGCAAGTGGGTGGCGACCGGAGGTGGCGGCTACGCGATCATCGACGTGGTCCCGCGTGCCTGGACGCACCTGCTCGCGATCGTGGCCGGCCAGCCGATCGACCCGTTGACACCGGTGCCGGAATCGTGGCGCGAGGAGGTCCGGATGAAGTACGCCCGGGTCGCGCCGCTGCGGATGACGGACGGCCGCGACGCGTCGTACGTGGACTGGTCGACCGGCTACAACCCCGACACCTGGCTCGACCGATCGATCAAAGCGACGCGCGACGCGAGCTTCCCGTTGCTCGGTCTGGACCCCTCCTACTAGTCACACCAGACACCCCCTTTCCCATTCGCACCAACAGCCACTACGCTCGGTTCATGCACGGGCGGAGGTGCCGGAGGGGAAGCCGGCGCACGACTCGTGCTGGAAGTGCGGTGCGCAATGGCATCAAAGAAGTCCGGTGGTGAGCAGCCGCTCGCCGAGGTGAAGTTCCTGACCGTGGCTGAGGTCGCCACGGCCATGCGCGTGTCCAAGATGACGGTGTACCGCTTGGTGCACTCCGGTGAGCTGCCCGCGGTGCGGGTGGGTCGATCCTTCCGGGTGTCTGAGGATGCCGTGCACGACTACCTCAAAGGCGCCTTCTACCAGGCCGGATAACCACGAGAAGCGCAAGCGGCCGGTCCCTCACGGGGACCGGCCGCTTCGCTGTTCGCTCCTTCAGCGCTCTTGCTAAGTGGAAGATTCCTCCATATAGTTCGGAGGAATCTTCCACTTAGTCGATGTTAGCCCGCCGAGGAGCGCTTGAGTAGCCATGGCACACACCGATCACGTACCCAATCCGCAGATCGGCCTCCTGGGCCGGCTCGCCCGCTTCGCCTTCCGCCGCCGCGGCCCCGTCGTCCTGGGGTGGATCGCGGCCCTGCTGCTGACGTTCGGGCTCTCGGCCGCGTTCAGCGGTGACTTCTCCGTCGACTACTCCGCGCCGGGATCCGACTCGCAGGCGGCTCAGCAGTTACTGGTGGATCGCTTCCCGGCGCAGTCCGGCGACACGGTCACCGTGGTGGCCCATGCAGACGCCGGTGCCGCGAGCGTCCGTGGCGACATCTCCAGACTGCTCGGCGAACTCCGAACGGTTCCGCATGTGATCGGTGTCGATGACCCGTTCGCTGCGCCGGGCGGACTTTCGGCTGACGGGCAGACCGCTGTCGCGCACCTGCAGCTCGACGTGCCCAATCCCGGCCAGATGCCGGTCGAGGACAGCACCCGGCTGATCGACATCGCCAAGGAACACAAGTCTGCGGACCTCGACGTGGCTCTCGGTGGGCAGTCGATCGCCCTGGCCGAGCAGGGTGCGATCGGGTCCGAGGGCATCGGCCTGGCCGCTGCCGCGCTCGTCCTGCTGCTGACCTTCGGCTCAGTGGTCGCGGCAGGGTTGCCGATCGCCGTCGCGATCGCCGGGCTCGCGGTCAGCGCATCCCTGACCGGCCTGCTGATCCGGTTCGTCGACGCGCCTGAGTGGTCGACCTCGCTGGCCACGATGATCGGGATCGGCATCGGTATCGACTACGTCCTGCTGATGGTGACGCGGTTCCGTGAATGGCGCGCGGCCGGGCTCGACCCCGAAGCCGCCACCGTCGCCACCCTCGACACCGCCGGCCGTTCCGTGGTGGTTGCCGGCAGCACTGTGATCATCAGCCTGCTCGGCCTGTTCGCGATGGGGATCTCGTACATGCGCGGCGCCGCGCTGGTCACGATCCTCGGCGTACTGGTCGTGGTCGGTGCCAGCATGACGCTGTTCCCGGCACTGCTCGGCTACTTCGGTCGTCATGTCGAACGCCTGCGGCTGCCGCTTGGCCGCCGCAGCCCGGCGTCGCTGGTCACGATCGACGGCCATGTGCGCCCGAGTCGTTTCTGGCTGGGCTGGAGCCGAATCGTCCAGCGGCATCGGTTCATCGCGGTGCTGGCCGGCGTGGCCGCGCTCGTCGCCCTCGCCCTTCCTTTCCTCAATGTGCAGTTCGGCTTCCCGGACGCGGGCAACAACCGGACCGAGACGACCACCCGGCAGGCCTACGACCAGATCGCGAGCAGCTTCGGCGAAGGGGCCAACGGGCCGTTGCTCCTGGCTGTCCAGCTGCCCGGCGCGGGCAACGACACTGTGCTGACTACTTTGCGAACCGCCATCAGTACGACGCCTGGCGTCGCCCAGGTCTCGCCGCCACAGCTCAACCAGGCCAGCGACACCGCAGTACTCACCATCATCCCGACGACCGGGCCGCAGGACCCGAAGACCGAGGACCTGGTCCACCTCCTGCGGGACACCACGATTCCCGCCGCGGTGGACGACACCGGCGCGACCGTCCGGGTCGGGGGAGTCGTCGCGACCTCGATCGACAGTACGGCGGACCTGGCCGGCCGGATCCCGTTCCTGATCGGCGGGGTGGTCGCGTTGTCGATGCTGTTGCTGCTCGTCGGGTTCCGCAGTGTCGCGGTGGCAGGCAAGGCCGCGGTGATGAATCTGCTCTCGGTCGGCGCGTCGTACGGGGTCGTCGCGATGGTGCTCGAAGGCGGCTGGGTCGGCCGGCTGGTCGGCATCGATACGCAGACGCCGCTGCCTCCGTTCGTTCCGGTACTGATGTTCGCGGTGCTCTTCGGGCTGTCGATGGACTACGAGGTCTTCCTGGTCAGCCGGATGCGCGAGGCGTGGACCCGTACTGGCGACAACGTCCGGTCGGTGAGCGAGGGCCTGGCGGGAACGGCCCGGGTGATCACCGCCGCCGCGGCCATCATGATCGCGGTCTTCGTGGCCTTCGTGCCGAGCCCGGACGTGATGCTGAAGGTCATCGGCGTCGGGATGGCGACCGCGATCTTCCTGGATGTGGCAGTGGTCCGGTTGCTCCTGGTGCCGGCCGTCATGCACATCCTCGGCCGGGCCAACTGGTGGATGCCGGATTGGCTCGGTAGGCGGCTTCCCGAGTTGCACATCGAGGGTCGTCCGGAGCAACACCTGGCCGCGCGTCCCGTAGTACTGCCGGAACCGGTGCCGAACCTGGCATAGCATTCCGGGGTTGGGCACCGGACTGCGAGGAGGCAGGGTGAGCGAGGCACGACCGATGCGCGCGGACGCTCGCCGCAAGCGGGAAGCGATCCTGCTGGCCGCGGTGGAGGTCTTCGCCGATCACGGGGTGGACATCGCTC
>NZ_DASRXP010000649.1:0-7291 GCF_035687465.1 Kribbella sp. | reverse complement strand
AGGTAGGCCCGTCCGGGCGGATGCCGCGCCGTTGGACCGATGCCGGTCTGTAGGACGCTATCGGTCGAGCAGGCGGCTATCGGCCGGCGGGGTTCATCGGCTGGTCCGCCTGGTGGTGTGCGCGTTCCGCTAGGTGGTTCGGGCGGTTCGGGTGGTTCGGGTGGTTCGGGTGGTTCGGGTGGCTCCGGGTGGCTCCGGGGCGGTGATTGTGTCGGGGGTTCGGACAGGTCGTGGGGACCTGGGACAAGGTATTTGTTGTCCGAGGCCCCGATTTGGTGTTCAAGGTCCCGACTTCTGGACTGAGATCTCCCAGCACGGCCGAATCCCCAGGTCTTCTTCCATCGAACGCGTTCGGCCCTGCCCCGACGTAATTCCTGAACCTGTGGCCGTACTTCCCAGCGGCTCCGGGCGTAGCTGCGTCCTTCCCTGGTCGCGGTGAGGTGTGTCAAGGGTCGAACTTGTTCGAGCCCGAAGGGCCGCGAAGCGCCCTTGACACGCCTCACCGCGACTAGCACCATCACGCAGCCCGGCGACGCGAACCACATGCACCTACCGACCGACGAACCACCTGAGCCCGGCGTACCGGCGTACCGGCCAGTGTTTAGCCGAGGCCCCCAGTCGTTTTGCCGAGGGCGTCGAATTGGGCTCGGGTTGGGTGGGTGGTGTCGCCGGCCGTGATACCGACCGACGGAGTACTGCAGGCAACCCGCAGGCGGGGAGCGGACCCTGTTAGGTATGACCATGGCTTCGAGTCGGCCCGACGGACCGCCGCCTGGTGGGCCGCAGTCGGACCACGAGTTGTGGGACGCCCTGCGCCAGCGCGACCCCGAGGCCCTCGGCAGCCTCTTCAGCCGGTACTCCGGAGTCATCCACACGTACGCCGTCCGGCACACCGGCTCCTACGGGTCAGCCGACGACGCAGTACAGGCCACGTTCATCACCGCCTGGCGCCAGTTCGCCCGCTCAGACCCCGGCCCACTCCGGCACGAGACAGCGCGAGCCTGGCTCCTGACGATCGCACGCAACGAACTACGCAACACCGCCAGAGCCAAACGACGGCTGACCCAGTTCATCAACAGACAACCGGACGCGGCGCACCACCCGGACCACGCCGACGCGATCGCGGCCAGAGTCGACTCGGAGAAGTACATCCGCGCAGTACGCCAAGCACTGCGCCAACTCCCGCCGCATGAGCGCGAGACGATCGAACTCGTCTACTGGGCCGAACTCCCCCTCGCCGAAGCCGCCGTAGTGCTCGGAGTCGCCGAAGGCACCGTGAAGGCGCGACTCTCCCGCGCCAGACGTCGCCTCCCAGCCCTGCTCAACCACCCCGGACCGGAGGATTCCTGATGAACCTCACCACCCCACCCCCGGTCGAAGACCTCGCCCGAGCCGACGAACTCCGCGCCGCCCTGGTCCAACACGCCCGCAGATCCCAGCAGCGTCGCCGCCCGACCTGGGCCCCGATCCTCGCGGCCGCCACCGGCATCGCCGTCATCACCACCGGCGTCGTAGTACTCAGCCAAACCGGCAACAACGGCACCGCGCTTCCACCCGCCACCACACCGAGCAGCACCGCGATACCGCCAGATGTCCCCAAGCCCGGCGGCAACATCCCCCAAGTCCCCGCGAACCAGTCGCCCAGACAGTCGCTCGATCTCGGTCCGGCCTCGGACGCCGAAGCCGTGGCCGCCGCACGGACCTGCCTGGCTGACAAGACCCCGGAGGACAGCGATCCGATCCCGTTGACTCCCGCCGAAGCGGACACCGCGACCTCGCGCCAGGCGCGCTGGATCAAGCTCATGTCCGGCGTCTTCGCAGCGGGCGACCCGAATCGCGCGATCGCCCAGACCTTCATCACTGCGAAGGGCGACTGGATCCAGTGCCTGGGCGGCCAACTGCTGCGAAGCTACCCCAGCGGCTGGGGCGGCCTCACCCGGGACGAGGCCCTGAAGCTCACCCAGGACAACCCCGTCAACGGCCGGTGGACCTTCTCCCCCATCATCACGCCGGGCGGTCCGATCATGCCGCTCGAATCCTCCTTCGTCACAACCCCGAACATCGTCCGCCTTGAGCTCCGATTCCGCTCCCAGCACGGAGCGAGCCCCTGGTACGGCGTCCCCGTACTCGACGGCGCCGGCTACATCACGATCTCCCAAGGCGGCATCTTCAATGACGACCCCCTGGAGATCGACTACCGCGCCTTCGACCAATCTGGCACCCAGGTCTACGCCAACACCAAGCACCGCTAGCCGGACCGGTCGGGCACCAGAAGTGGAGCCCGACCGGCAGGTTGGGTAGGCGGGTCAGCCGACCGTGCCCGGCGTCTGTCCGAGAGCCTCGAACTGGGCCTTGGTGAGCTTGCTCGTGTCACCGGCGAGCGCCGCCGGGCGGGTGCAGATCACGCCGGCCGGGACAGAGCCGCTGAGGTACCGCAGTGCGTTCTTGAAGGAGTCGCAGCGCCGCGTGTCCTCGGCTCCCGCGGGATAGCCGATGGCGGCGTTGACCTTGCCCATGTTGAGCGCGTCCGCGAACGGATTGATGTTGCGGGCAACAGTCCAGTACCACCGGGCGATCGGCGCACTCCATTGCAGGGAACGCGCCAGCTCGGGGTTGCCGAGCAGATCGATGCCGAAGTACTGGCCGGCCGGTCGGTAGTTGAAGTCGCCTGTCAGCTGGATGTAGCCGCGGCCGCCGTACAACCGGGTGTCGCCGATCTCGCGGATGTTGTACTCCAGCCGCGACTCGTGCACGAGCGTCGCCAGGAACGCGGCCTTGCGGCGCGGGGTGTTGATGTTGGCGTCGCGCATCGCCTGGTTGAGCGACGGGAGACCGGTGTTGACCAGCGTGGGGTTCGCGATCCGCGTGCCGAACATCGCCTGTACGTCGGCCAGAGTCACGTCGCCAGACGGCGGCTCAGGGTCAGGCGGGCAGTCCGGTACGCCGGGCAGCTTGGTGCCCGGGGTGTTGATATAGCCGACTGTGGCGTATCCGCCGTGAGCCGGAAGGTGGGCCCACCAGGTGGTGGCAGCCCGGCCCGGCACGGTGACCGAGTCGCCGGAGCGCTGGCAGTCCACCTCGACCGAGGTCGGGCCGGCCAGGACTTTGACGACGGCCGCGGACAGGTAGGCGTCCGCGCGGATGTTGAGGTTGGTGGCTGTGGTCTGGAAGGCGACGGCGTGAGCCGGGGTGGCAGCGACCAATGCGGTCGCGGCGACCCCGGCCAAGGCCAGGCCGATACTCAGAATGCGCTTGAGCATGACGACTCCTGGACGGAGGGGCGGGAGCGCCGTGAAGATCTGTCAACAAACCCTCACAACCCCGTCACTTTCCCACCACTCACCATCAGTTGCTCAAGTACGCAACACGCAGCCGTCAGCCCTTGGCGGTGTCCGCCTTGGGCTCGGGCTTGGCGTCGACGCCGGCTTCCTTGCGCTGTTCCGGGGTGATCGGCGCCGGCGCGGACGTCAGCGGGTCGAACCCGCCGCCCGACTTCGGGAACGCGATCACGTCGCGGATCGACTCCGCGCCCGCCAGCAGCGCGGTGATCCGGTCCCACCCGAACGCGATCCCACCGTGCGGCGGGGCGCCGAACTTGAACGCATCCAGCAGGAAGCCGAACTTCTCCGTCGCCTCCTCGTCGGTCAGCCCCATCACCTTGAACACACGCTTCTGCACGTCCTCGCGATGAATACGGATCGACCCACCACCGATCTCGTTCCCGTTGCAGACGATGTCGTACGCGTACGCCAGCGCACTGCCAGGATCCGTGTCGAACGTCTCCAGCGAATCCGGCTTCGGCGACGTGAACGCGTGGTGCACCGCGGTCCACGCACCCGATCCGACAGCGACATCACCAGCGGCAGTCGCCTCATCGGCCGGCTCGAACAGCGGCGCGTCGACGACCCACAGGAAGGACCACGCCGACTCGTCGATCAGCCCACCGCGACGCCCGATCTCCAACCGAGCCGCGCCCAGCAGCGCCCGCGACGACTTCACCGCGCCCGCAGCGAAGAAGATGCAGTCCCCCGGCTTCGCCCCAACGTGGTCTGCGAGGCCGGCGCGCTCTTCCTCAGACAGGTTCTTCGCGACCGGCCCACCAAGCTCGCCGTCCTGCCCGACCAGCACGTACGCCAGACCGCGCGCCCCACGCTGCTTCGCCCAGTCCTGCCACGCATCCAGCTGCTTGCGCGGCTGGTCCGCTCCGCCCGGCATCACCACGGCGCCGACGTACTGCGCCTGGAAGACCCGGAACGGCGTGTTCTTGAAGTACTCCGTGCACTCCACCAGCTCGAGACCCATCCGCAGATCCGGCTTGTCGCTGCCGAACCGCGCCATCGCCTCGGCATACGTCATCCGCTGGATCGGCGTCTGCACCTCATGCCCGGCGAGCTTCCACAGTTCGACCAGGATCTCCTCGGACAGCGCGATGATGTCGTCCTGGTCGACGAAGCTCATCTCGATGTCGAGCTGCGTGAACTCCGGCTGCCGGTCGGCGCGGAAGTCCTCGTCGCGGTAGCAGCGCGCGATCTGGAAGTACCGCTCCATCCCCGCCACCATCAGCAACTGCTTGAACAGCTGCGGCGACTGCGGCAACGCGTACCACGAACCCGGCCGCAGCCGGGCCGGAACCAGGAAGTCCCGAGCACCCTCCGGCGTCGACTTCGTCAGCGTCGGGGTCTCGATCTCCACGAAGTCGTGCCGGTCCAGCACGCCCCGGGCGGCCTTGTTCACCTTGCTGCGCAGGCGAATCGCGTCGCCCGGTCCTTGGCGGCGCAGGTCGAGGTACCGGTACTTGAGCCGGACCTCCTCGTTCACCGGCGTCGCGTGGTGCTCCTCGACCGGGAACGGCAGCGGGGCCGCCTCGTTCAGCACCTCGACCTCGGCCGCGATGATCTCGATCTCGCCGGTCGGCAGGTTCGGGTTCGCGTTGCCCTCGGGGCGGGGCGAGACGTCACCGACGATCTTCAGGCAGTACTCCGAGCGCAGGTCGTGCGCGGCCTCCTCGTCCCGGATGACCACCTGGACCGTGCCGCTGGAGTCGCGCAGGTCGATGAACGCCACGCCGCCGTGATCGCGCCGCCGCGCCACCCAGCCCGCCAGGACGACGGTCTGTCCGGTGTGCTCGGCACGCAGCGAGCCTGCGGAATGGGTACGGATCACGAGTTCTCCTGAGGGGTTTCGAGCTGCGTCGTTGCGACAGCGGGTCGTACGTCGTCCGCGGGCGGGGCCCAGGTCGCCGGATCGGCCGGTACCTGGTCGCCACTGCGGATGTCCTTCACTTCAGGACCGTTCTCGGTGCTGAACCAAACGAAAGGAATCCCCCGCCGGTCCGCGAACTTGATCTGCTTGCCGAACTTCGCCGCCGCCGGCGCCACCTCGGTGGGAATCCCCCGCGCCCGCAGGGCCGCCGCGGTCCGCATCGCCTCTGAGCGCTCGTCTTCGTTGTTCAGAGCAACCAGTACTGCGGTCGGCGTACTGCGGGAACCCTTCAGCAGACCCTGACTGAACAACCGGGCGAGCAGACGGGACACCCCGATCGAGATCCCAACGCCCGGATAGGTCGTCTTCCCGTCGCTGGCGAGAGCGTCGTACCGGCCACCCGAGCAGATCGAGCCGTACGACTCGTGGCCGATCAGCTGGGTCTCGTAGACGGTGCCGGTGTAGTAGTCGAGGCCGCGGGCGATCTTCAGATCGGCGACCAGGAGGCCGGGGGCGTGCTCGTTGGCCGCGGTCATGATCGTCGCCAGCCGCTCGAGTCCCTCGTCGAGGATCTCGTGCTGCACGCCGAGCGCCCGGACCTGCTCGACGAACGAGGCGTCCGTCGAGGAGATCTCCGCCAGCCGGAGCACCTGCTTGGCCGTCTCCGCCGCCAGTCCCGGTCCGTCCGCCGCGGTGAGGAGCTGGGTGACCTTGTCCGGGCCGATCTTGTCCAGCTTGTCGACGATCCGTAGTACGGGCGCGACGTCCTCGATGCCGAGGCCGCGGTAGAAACCCTCGGGGATCTGCCGGTTGTTGACCTGGATCCGGAACGGCGGGATGGGCAGCTTGCTGAACGCGTCGGCGATCACCAGCGGCAGCTCGACCTCGTAGTGGAACGGCAGACTGCCGTCGCCGACGATGTCGATGTCGGCCTGGGTGAACTCGCGGTACCGGCCTTCCTGCGGGCGTTCGCCGCGCCAGACCTTCTGGATCTGGTAGCGGCGGAACGGGAAGGCGAGCTTGCCGGCGTTCTCCAGGACGTAGCGCGCGAAGGGCACGGTCAGGTCGAAGTGCAGTCCGAGGCCGGGGCCTTCGTCGTCGACGGACGCACCCAGGCGCCGGACGGCGTAAATCTCTTTGTCAGCGTCCTCGCCCTGATTCGACAGCCGCTCGATCGGCTCCACCGCGCGGGTCTCGATCGAGGCGAAGCCGTGCAGCTCGAACGTCTCCCGGATCACGTCGAGGAAGTGCTGCTCGACGATCCGGTCCGACGGGAGGAATTCGGGGAACCCGCTGATCGGGTTGATCTTGCTCATGACTTTCTAGCTCTCCAGGTCCTGCAGGTAAGGGTTGGTCGCCTTCTCCCGGCCGATCGTGGTCTGGCCACCGTGACCCGGCAGGACGACGATCTCGTCGCGCATCGGCAGGATCTTGGTGGCCAACGTATGCAGCATGGCCGGATGGTCGCCGCCTGGCAGATCCGTCCGGCCGATCGACCCGGCGAACAACACGTCACCGGAGAACAGCACCGCGGGGACGTCTTCGGGTCCCTCGTACGGCGTGGTGAAGGTGACCGAACCCCGGGTGTGACCGGGAGTGTGGTCCACGGTGAACTGCAGGCCCGCGAGCTCCAGGCTCTGGCCGTCCTTGAGCTCCGCGACGTCGTCGGGCTCGGCGAAGGTGTAGTCACCGCCGAGCAGCATCCGCGCACTCTCCGCGCTCATGCCGGCGAACGGGTCGCTCAGCATGTGCCGGTCGTCCGGGTGGATCCAGGCGGTGCTGTCATAGGCGCCGCAGACCGGCAGTACCGAGAACATGTGGTCGATGTGGCCGTGCGTGAGCAACACCGCGACAGGCTTCAGCTTGTTCTCCCGGACCACGTCCTCGACGCCGGACGTCGCGTCCTGGCCGGGGTCGATCACGATGCACTCCGCGCCCTGGCCGGTAGCGACGACGTAGCAGTTCGTACCCCACGATCCCGCGGGGAACCCGGCGATGAGCACGACAGACCTTCCTGGAACGGTTCGGGACCATCCAAGGCTACCGGTGCCGCCCCGCCGGGATCGAACCGGATTGTGCTCCGCGCGAT
>NZ_DASRXP010000648.1:0-13119 GCF_035687465.1 Kribbella sp. | reverse complement strand
CTTCCTGCTCGGCACGGTGGTCTGGGAACTGGTGGCGGTCTCGGCTGTCGCGATCCTGGTGATGCTGGGCGACATCACCTACTGGCAGATCGTCGTTGCCGGCTTCATGATCGGACTGGCACAGGCGCCGGCCCAGCCTGCCCGGTTCACCCTGGTCCTCGACATCGTCGATCGTCGTCACTTGAGCAATGCCAACGCCCTGAACACGGTGGCGCTCAACATGACCCAGGTGATCGGGCCCGCGCTGGGCGCGGTGATGATCAGCACGCTGGGGGTATCGACGGCGCTGTGGGTCTCGGCGACCTGGTATGTGATCTCCTTCGCCACCCTGTGGCCGATCCGGCACGTCGGCCGGCGGACGGTGGTGGCCGGCCGGGCCTCACCCATCGCGGATCTGCTGGAGGGCATCCGCATCGTGCTGTCGCACCGGACGATGGCAGCGGTGCTATTCATCAGCCTCGCCGCGAACATCTTCCTCTGGCCGGTCTACCAGGCGTTCATGCCCGTCTTTGCGAAGGACATCCTGCTGCTCGACGCGGGCGGCCTGGGGTTGTTGATGACACTGGGAGGTGCGGGAGCGCTGGTGGGTTCGCTGCTGATCGCCACCCTCGGAGACTTCGCGTTCAAGGGGAAGCTGTACATCTTCGGCACCTGCGCCTTCGGCTTGCTGTTCGCTTTGTTCGCGATGTCGACGTCGGTGCCGTTGTCGATGCTGCTGATGCTGGGCATCGGCCTGGCCAGCTCCGCGTTCGGCGTCATGCAGAGCACCTTGCTGCTGATGCTGGCGCCGCCGGGGGTGAGCGGCCGGGCGATGGGGCTGCAAGGCCTCGCGATCGGAATCCTCCCGATCGCGACCATCGGACACGGCTTGGCCGCGGACGCCATCGGTGTCTCGGCGTCGACCACGATCAGTGGATTCGCCGCCGCCGTCCTGCTGATCGGGGTGGCGCTGTGGGTGCCGAGCCTGCGGAGGCTCGGATGACGATGTTCGAGACGGAAGCCGACAGTGTGACCGTCCAGGGGTGCAGTGTCCGGTACTTCCGGCTCGGCCGCGCCGGCAGTCCTCCCGTCATGCTGGTGCACGGCGGTGGGGCTCACGCCGGGTGGTGGACAGCGGTCGCTCCGCTGCTCGCCAAGCGGTACGACGTTGTGGTCCCCGAGCTCAGCGGCCACGGCGACAGCGGTCACCGGGAACAGTATTCGGCAGAGATCTGGGTAGCGGAGTTGGCGGAGATCGCTGCGCGAGTGGGCTGGGTTACCTTCGACCTGGTCGGCCACAGCATGGGCGGCAAGGTGGGGGTCTTCCTCGCGACCCACCGGCCTGATGTCCTCGACCGTCTCGTGATGGTGGACTCAGCGTTCCGTCGGCCGGGGGAGGCCTGGGACCCCGGGGACAAGCCGAGGTCGCGGCACAAGGTCTATCCCACCCTCGAGGACGCACTGGCCCGGTTCCGCTTGCGGCCCGGTGCTACCTCGGCGGAGGCCGGACTCCTCAGACTCGTGGCCCGCAACGCATTGACTGAGGTGGCGGGCGGCTGGGCGTGGAAGTTCGACCCAAGAGCACGCCAGCGCATCACCAACGAGGCCTTGCACGAGGAACTCCCGCAAATTCGCTGTCGGATCGGCATGGTGCACGGCGAGCAAAGCCCACTCGTCGGCGCCGAAACCCTGGACTACGTCCAAAACCGCCTCGCGAGGCCGCTACCGCGCGTACCGGTTGCCGGCGCCTACCATCACGTACCGCTGGACAAGCCCGAATCCTGTTCTGCGGCCATCGAGGAACTCCTGGACTCACTGTAAGCGGGTGACTTCTTGGTCGATCGCCGCAAGGGTTCGGGGGTCGTCGATCTGGTCGGCGGCGAACCCCAGGGCTGCGCGGTACGCGCCGACCTCGTTGATACCGATAGCCACCTGCGCTGCCGCAGCCATCAGGCGTCGCACCGCAGCCGGATCGATGGGTGGATGCGGGTTGGCCGGGGACCACAACTGCCAGAGCGCTCGGCATGTGACCCCGAGCCGCGCCGTCGAGGGTCGGTCGCCCAACCATTCGATCAGGCGGCCGTCGAGGTCGGGGATCTCGAGGCGCATGGCCCGGACGAGAGCGATATCGATTTCGAGCATCTCGTACTCGAGGTAATCCGACTCCTGTCCGGCGACAAGCTCGACGATGCCCTCCCGGAGTTCTGCCGGCGTCAGTTCGGCGTACTGCGAGGAGCCGGAATCGAGGAGGGCTCGTGCGGCTTGACCCAGACCAGCGCGTCCGTCGGTCACGGCACACCTCTCTTCAATCGGTCGGCGGCCAGTACATCGGTCGTCACCAGCTTCTCACCAGGCGTGCCGCCGTCGATCAGGTGCTGGCGGACCGCCTCGACGCTCTCCGCCGGGGCCCACGGGAGCGGTTTGCCGTTCGCGTCCACCCTGCGGAAGGTGTAGCTCGAGTCATTGGTGATGCACCACATGTCGCTCGGCGTACCGTCCGCGCTGCGGATGTTGTGCAACTCGCCTCCGGCGCGGGCAGGGCCCCGGGCGGTGCCACCTTCGCCGGGTTGGAGGTCACCGTGCTTGATGTTGAACTCCCGGTCCGGTGGTAGCGGCTTCATGAAGTCCGAGGTGCTCTGGCTCTCCGGCGCGAATTTGAAGTTGCCCTCGGCGTCGACCACCCAGAGGTACTTCGTGTTCGGGTTGAGCGACTTGAGTTCGAGCGGGGTCCCGGGCGGAACGGTGCGCATGTTCGGCGGGTTGCTGTACGGCCATTCCCGTGGCCGAGGCTCCGGCCCGCCCTTCGCACCGACGTCGGTCGCCGCGGGCTCGCCGATCGCCTCGCCCTTGCCAACCTTCAGCCTGGCCCCTTCACCGGCGGCCGCCGCCGCTCCTGCCCGGAAACCGCGGAACACCTTGGCCAGGTACGCGGCCGCGGCCCCGATCGCCACCATGACGGCCGTGATCGCCGCGCCGATCAGGCTGCTCGAGAAGATCTCCAGGTACATTTCGCGAGCCTCGGGCGAGGTCGCATGCGAGGCCCCCATGTACGCGTTGGCCAGCTGGGCAGCGGCGACGGCCGCGTCGGCGACCAGGACGCCGAGGCTGATCGCGTAGTAGCCGGCCCCGAGGAACGGCTCGACAGGTGGGAACACCAAGCCGATCAGGAACGCCCAGACGCCGACGCCGGCGACGATGAGGCCCGCGATGTTCACCAGCTGACGGAACACCCCCAGGAGATGGTCCAACCGGTCGGCGCCACCGGGCTCCGGCTTGAAGACCCCGACCAGTTCCTTCCACAGCGCGGGGAGCTCCATACACGCCGCGACGGGGAAGGCCAGGATGCTCGCGACCACCTTGAGCAGGTTCATCACCCAGTGTTCGAGGAACGCGTTGCCCGCCGCCTTGGCGTGCCGCCCGACGCCCTGCCAGAAGGTCTCGCCGGGCGGGCCCGGTACGGCCTGGCGCTGGACGGGCGTCGCCACCGCGACGTCCGGCCCGCCCTGCGCCTTCTCTTTGCCTATCTCCTCGGCCTTGCCCGGCACGCTCGCTGCGAACGGGGAGGCGATGGCGACGAGCGGCTTGCCCACCTTCTCCTCGGGGTTCGTGACAGCTTCGGCCATGAACCCGAGCAGTTTGTTGCCCAGCAGCTTGACGATCTGCTTGACCTTGCCGAGCCCGTCGGCGATCCGCTTGGCGATCCGGGCCGCTGCCGCGACGGCGCGTCCAACCGCCGCGGTGAGCCGGCCCCATAGCTGCGTGAGTCGCTGCCGTGCCGCCTGCCAGATTTGCCGCGCGGCCGCCGCCAACGCGCCAGCGAGCTTCCCCACCAGTTCCCGCCCACGCCGGATCGCACCGGAGATCGCTGCCCCCGCCCGTCGTACGCCATCGCGCAGCGTCCGCACGGCCGCCTCGACCCGTTCGCGGATGACCTGACCGAGCCGGGCGATCATGCCGAGCACTCGTCGCTTGGCCGCCTCGAAGATGCCACGCACCAGGCTCAGCGCGCCCGACGCCACATTCCCGACCGCGCCCGCAACCTTGGCGCCCGCCGACTTGATGCGGTCCCACAGCCCGGGCTCCGCGTCACGTTGCGCACTGGTGTCCTGCTGTGCGGCCTGGGCCTGGGTCTGGGCTTCGTTCATCGTCCGGTCGGCCTCGGCGCGGGTCTGGCCGGCTTCGGCCTCGATCTGGCCGTGCTGGGAGCTGATGACGCCTGCCTTCTCCCGCTCCCACCCCGAGTGCAGTTCGCGGACCTCCGCATCGGCGGCCGTGGCCGCCGCGCGCTGCTGGGACGTCGAGTCTGCCTCGGCGCCCGTGATCGACTGCTGGGCGTTGGCCTTGGCGGTCGCGACCTGAGTCCGGTGTGCCGCGCTGGCTCCGAGGGCCGGCGCCAACGCCCGGCTCGTCAGCTCGTGCACCTCGGTGTTCAGCGAGGCGTTCAGCGCCGTCCGCTCGGCACCGGCAACCGCGATCACCGCGGGCGGATGCGGTACTGCGGGCGCAGGCCCGACGTCGAGCGCAGGCAGGGCTGGTGGGGTCTCAGTCGGATGGATCATGGACATCGTCGGCGGAACGGCGACCTGCGCACCTGCAGCGGCCTCGCTGACGGCGGCTCCACCCTGGTGCGCGAGATCGGCGGCCCGACTCGCATCGGCTTCGGGCCGCGGTGTCGGAAGGGGTGGCGCGACAACCGGTTCGGTCGGCGCCGGCACCGGCGCCGCCTCCCCGACAGGTAGACCGGTCGGCGCCTGCCGGGACGGCAACTCGCCGGTCAACGCTGCCTGCTCGGTCTCGAGCGCCGAGCCGCTCGCTGGAGCCGCTTGGGCAAGGTGGGCGGCGAAATCGGCTGAATCGAGGCCGTTCAGCTGGGACAGCGGCTGGGCCGGGCCCTCCGTCCCACCGTCCGTCGCCGTCCGATCGGTCTCCCCGGGCTGCTCGGTCGTGATGGCCTGGCCGGGATTGGTACGGGCTGCTTCCCCAGGGGGCGCAGCGGTGACGGCGGTTGGCGGGCTGTCTGACGCAAGGCGCTGGACGTACCCGCTGACGGCCCGGTTGCCGGCCGCGCGCTGCAGCATCCGCAGCGGATGGGTGGGACCAGACGCTCGGCCGGCTGTCACCTGACTCTTCGGCGCCGCAGCCACGGGACCAGGGTGGGTGGCGCGCTGGTCCGGCTCATTGACGTCGTGTCCGGTCACTCGTCACCCCGCATGCTGTGCCGGTCGAACGCAACGTGCTCGCACGCAATCAGCCTCCGAGCGAGACTCACCGGTCACGCTCCTCCGCATCCCGTACGGCTTCACGGCCGATCGAGCGACGTCGCGGGCATTCCCTGCTGCCCGATGGGGCAGCCGTCAGCAGGACGGTCAGCCCGGGAGGGATCGGGGCAGGCCGAACCAGGGGAGCGCGCTGTTGTCGAAGCGGGTGACGGCGCTGACCTGGTCGCCGGTGAGGGTGAGGACGAGGAGGCCGGTCCCGTGGCGGATGCCGTCGGTGGGGGTTCGCAGGTAGGTGCCGAACGCCGGCTGGCCGTTCGCTCGCGTCGGCACGAGCGAGTAGGTGCGATCCGGGCGGATGATGCTGGTATAGAAGCGGAGGACGTCCTCGCGGCCGTGGTACTCGAGGGCAACCGGGGGCATCGAGACGCGGACGTCCTCGGTGAGCAGGGCGACCAGTGCGGTGACGTTGCCGGACTGGTACGCGCGGACGAACTTCTCCACCAGAGCCTTCTCAGCGGGCGAGTCGGGAGCGGGAGGCTCCTCGTGCTCGGCTGTCGGCCGAAGGTGGCCCCGCAGCCCCGCGCGGGCTCGTTTCAACGCGCTGTTGACCGATTCGACGGACGAGTCGAGCATGTCCGCCACCTCGCTCGCGTGGTACCCGAGAACCTCGCGCAGGATGAGCACGGCGCGCTGGCGAGCGGGTAGGACCTGCAGTGCGGTCACGAACGCCAGCGAGATGGCCTCGGTCTGTTCGTAGCGTGCCTCCGGGCCGAGCGGTCCGTCGATCGCACCCTCGAGCAGGGCGTCGGGATAGGGCTCGAGCCACACGATCTCGCCGAGCCGCGTCGGCTCCGGTGGCTCAACCGTGGGCACGTCCCACTCCTTGGCCTGGCGTCGTTTGGCCGAGCGAAGCGCGTTGAGGCACCGGTTGGTGGCGATCCGGTACAGCCAGGTACGCAGCGAGGCGCGGCCCTCGAATCCTCCGAGGCCTTGCCAGGCAGCCAGCAGCGAGTCCTGCAGGGCATCCTCGGCGTCCTGGAAGGATCCGAGCATCCGGTAGCAGTGCACCTGGAGCTCCCTGCGGTACGGCTCCGTCAGCTCTCGGAACGCGCTGCCGTCTCCCGCCCGCGCTCTGGTCATCAGGTCGGTTGTCACCACTCCACCTTCGCGTCATCTGTCATCGCTCCCGGCCGGTCTCCAGTATCGACACCGCTCAAGCCGCGAACTGGGCGGCCTGCTCGCGCCCAGTTTCCCGGCGCCGTGATGTCTGCATCTTCGACAAGCGGAACTAGCAAGGGATACGCATGACAATCGCAGACAGAACCGTTCTGGTGACCGGGGCCAATCGCGGCATCGGCCAAGCTTTGGTCGAGGAAGCCTTGAGGAGAGGCGCGAAGCGGGTGTACGCCGGTACGCGCCGGCCCCTGACCCATCCGGATGAGCGCGTCACGCCGCTGACCCTGGACGTGACCGATGCAGCGCAGATTCAGGCAGCCGTGGAGAGCGTCGGGTCGCTCGATGTCCTCATCAACAACGCCGGTGTGGGACTGTACGCCGACCTCGGCGATCGTGCCGCCCTCGAGCAGCACCTCGCCGTCAACCTCTTCGGCACCTATGACACGACGCAGGCATTCCTGCCGCTGTTGACTCGTTCCCGGGGCACCATCGTCAACGTGCTGTCGCTGGCCGCGTTGGCCGCCGTACCGCTCGATCCGACCTACGCGATCTCGAAGGCCGCCGCGTTCTCCCTCACGCAGTCGCTGCGCGCGGCCCTGGCCGGACAAGGCATGGCGGTCCATGCCGTCCTGGCGGGCCCCGTCGACACCGATATGGCCCCAAAGACGGACATCCCGAAGGCCTCTGTGGAGTCCGTCGCTCGGGCCATCTTCGACGGCGTGGAGAACGGGGACGAGGAGATCTTCCCCGATCCCTTGTCGGAGCCCATGGCGGAGGGCTGGCGCAACAGCGCGTCCAAGGCGCTCGAACGCCAGATGGCAGCGTACATACTTCCGGAGCCGGTCAACTCCTGAGCGACCTGACCGGCAAGACCACAATCGTCGTCGGCGCGAGCCGTGGTCTTGGCCGCGGAATTGCCACGGCCTTCGCCGGCGCTGGAGGCGTACCTGAAGGACTGGGGGAGCTGTTGACACCCGAGATCGCCGGGTCCGCCTTGGTGGACTTGGTACAGGCAGACCCGGCGACCACTGCTCCGGGCTATCTACTCACCGCCGCCGGCCTGCAGAGGCTGCCATGAACACGCCTGTTCAGCGCAATGCCGCTCGGGTCGCGGCTGCAGCAGCGCTGATGTGCTCGGGGTCGATGAAGCCCCACCATCCCTCGCTGCCGCCGGCCTGGTGGCCACTGGCGACGAAGCGCCGGTAGTCGAAGCAAGTCAGGTACAACGGCCGGATGTACATCACCGCCTCGAGCCGGTCGAGTTCTTCGTCGGTCAACTCGACGTGTCGACGGTAGGCGTTGGCGGCCGCGCCGACGCCGTCCCCTTCCATCCAGGGTGCTCCCCACATCAGATAGGCGAAGTCGGCGAGCCGCGGGCCGCGCCCGGACGCCTTCCAATTGATCGCCACCGGTCCGTGGTCCGTGACGAGCGCGTGATCGGGGTTGTGCAGGAGGTTGCCGTGGAGCAACGCCTCGGGCAGGCCAAGGCCGTAGTCGGCCGTGCGTACTTGGTCGCGGAGTTGCTCGAATCGCTCACGATGCACCGCTGAGACCTTCGTGTCGACTGCATCGAGGAACGAGAGAGCTGCCATCAGGTCCTGACGTGGGCTGCCCTCGCGGCTGGGGTCATCTCCAGAGGCGCCACCCGGGCGGCTGACTGAATCATCCGGCGCCAGCGTATGCAGCCGTCCCAGCAGGTCGCCCATCATGCCGAGTTTCTCGGTGCTGCTGGGTAACGGTCCGCCGTTGACGAACCGAGTGACCAGGACCGACGACCCGTCGAACTCGGACACCGCATCATCGACCGCGAGCCGCTCCGCCGGGTAGTCCTGCCGGGCCAGGAACCTCAGGATCGCGGCATCG
The DNA here is from genome assembly GCF_035687465.1 of Kribbella sp. NCBI lineage: Bacteria > Bacillati > Actinomycetota > Actinomycetes > Propionibacteriales > Kribbellaceae > Kribbella > Kribbella sp. The sequence continues at coordinate 4,882 of NZ_DASRXP010000648.1, read as the reverse complement.
CCTTCGACGCCGGCCTTCGGGCGAGCGGGAGGGAACACCCGCACGATCCACGGATCGCCGTTGCGGCGGTCGACCCGGAAGACGTGGTCGTTGTGCTGACTGACCTTCGTCGCGGCGACCGCGTCGGTGCCGTAGTGATCCCGGAGATGGGCGAGTAGACGCTCGGCTACGGGCTCGTGGAAAACTCGCTCACCGAGGCCCTCGAGATCGTAGAGCGCCTCGGTGTAGCGCTGACCGGTGTCCGCTGCGTGACGCCGGACAACCTTCTTGAAACTGCCTTGCTTGGTCATGACAAGCCTCCTCTGGCACCTTCGTCCCCCAGCGACGCGGTGTTGAGAGTTGGCCTGCGGACTCAGCTCAACCGGGAGGGCAAGTTCCCCTTCGACCATGAAACCCCGGCTGGGGCGGGCATCCCACGTCTCGGCGGCCAGTCAGACGCCGTTGCCGCCACTTTCCCCAACTCGCCCCGACGCTGTCAAGCACGACCCAGCTTCCCATCGGCATCTCCCCGTTGACTCGACATATCACCTCGAGCACTCACATGCGGCCTACAAGTGTCCGCGCGCCTTGATCGAGGTCGAAGCAAGTCACCCTCCTCCGTCAAGAAGTCAGGGCGACGTGTTCCAGCCCCGACTGCCGGACGCGGCACCTTCCACTTCCCGTGATCGAACTGTTCTCACCGGCAACCTGTCTACCAGCGGACCGAGCGGGGCGATCAGACCGACGACGATCTTGAGGAGCATTGCCATCACCTCGCCCGCGGTGGATCGGGCTGTGGCGGTACCCGACTAGCGCTTGCCGGGCGATGCGGTATCTATCGCCTGTCCGGGACCAAGATGGGCAACCGGCACCACCGGTCGGCCACCCGCGAACAGCCCCTACAGAACAATGGTCTTAGTGGCGCGTCATCATCCCGGCTGTGTCAGTCGGGTGAGGTATTGCGTTGTTTCCTGGAATGGTCGACTATTGCGGCTCAGGGGGTGGGGACCTTCATTCATCGCAAACCTCCGGCGTTGCACGCCGGTGGCTTCGTTGGCGTGTCCGAGCAGTCTGATCGGTGGGCGCGGTGGCTGGCCTTCCGTCGCCTCTGCTGCCGATCGGCGTCGGGGTTGCCAGTCAGGGGGCTGCGGCGAGTGTGTCGCGGGCGCTGAGAACATCAAGGCCTGATTGAGCCCGAGAAGTCCGCAGAACTGTCAGCAATGGACGAGGTTCGTAACAAAGCTGCCCAACCAACGATTCACCTAGCAACGAGATCTGATTGTCCGGGGGAATGAATCATGGCCATGAGCCATCGCTGGAATGTCGTTGTCGCCGTCTCGACGGTTGTCGGGACAGCGATCGCGATCGTTGCGTTCGCCGTTCAGCTGGGCGGCGGGGACGCGCAGTCGGCGCAGCCGAAACCGTCGGCCTCGCTATCCTCGGCACCGGAGACGCCGACCGATACACCACTGGAGACGCCGACTGAGACGCCGACCGAGACGCCCGTCGAAACCCCGACCGATACTCCGGACGTGACGACAGTGGACACGCCGACGCAGACGCCCGTCAAACCGTCGACTCCGCCGCCGGTGCTCAAGGTGGAGCAGGTTGTCATCAGTTTCGCGGAGAGCAATAAGGGGATCGGGCCGGGGATGTACAAGGTCTCAGGCTCCGGGAAGGTGACACTGAACTTCTGGTGGACCACATACACCAACCTGGGCAAGCTCACCGGGAAGACCTGCACTGTCGTTGCCCAGGTTCACAACACGGAGACGAAAACCATAGTTTGGGACGAAAGAACCAACCAATGCACGTTCGAGGGCTACTACTGGGAGGGATTTCCGGTCGGCAGTTACCAGATGACCGTCACGGTGAAGACGGCATCCGGCGCGACCGGGGTAGGGCGTTCTAAATTCACGGTCACCGAGGTCGGCTAGGTGATTGCGGACAAAGAGAGAGGGTGGAACGAACTGTCGTGCCACCTTGGTTGGTGCCCACCGATCGCAGGCTATTCCGAGCGAGACGCCGAGCTGATTGCTTCAGGTCAGGCCGGTTGCGTTGGCGATCAGGTCGATCTGGTGGAGGTCGGGGTTGGCGGGGAACAGGATCCACTCGTCGCAGCCTGCTGCGGTGAACCGTGCGTGCTCTTCGGCGTCGTCGCCTAGACTTACGTATCCGATGGCGACCTGGCGCGGCTCACCTTCACGTCTCGCGTGGCGCCAGGATGCTTTGGCCTGGTCCGCTGCTGTGGCGAATGCGTCCGGCCCGCCCGCGCCGAGGATCCAGCCTGCGCCGTACTCTCCGGCGGAAGGCGGCGGCAGACCCACCACCGATGAGCAGCGGGGGACCGCCGGCTTGGGACCAGGGCCGGCCCGATCGGACCGGCGTACCCCCGCGGCTCACCGGCCCACACCGCGCGCAGCTCGGCGAGATGGGCGTCGAACGCCTTCCACGTTCGGCGTACGGCGATGCCGTCGCCTCGAAGTCGTCAGTGCGCGATCCCACGGCGATGCCGACCGTCAACCGGCCGTCGGAGATGCGATCCACGGTGGCCAGTTGCTTGGCCAGCAACGCACCGTTGCCCCCGGTACGGACCGATCGGTGGACGGCAGACCGACGATGTCCAGAGGAACTCTCCTTTGATCCATTTAGTCCTTCCAACTATCGACGCTCGAGGCTGCACGATCGTCTTGACACTGCCTTGCGTGGCGAGGAGGGTCGAAGGGCGCGACACCATCGGCGATGGGTCGGCTTCGTCCACCCATGCAGAGTGAGGCCAGTTCCGGACTCCGGTCGAGGTTGGTCGCCGGGGTGGGGAGTTCCGATGCAGATTCGACGTATTCGCCGTGTGGTGGCCGTCCTCGGTTGCGGGGTCATCGCTTCGACGGTCTTCGTGTCGGGGGCGCAGTCCGATACCGCTACATCGCCGCCGTACAGCATCGACTTCGCTCCGTGTCCGGGATCGACAGTGGTCCGGTGCGGCACCCTGCGCGTGCCCGCGGACTGGTCGGATCCGAAGGGTCCGAAGATCAACGTGGCCGTGGCTCGCCGCCCGGCCGACGACCCCGCTCACCGCGTCGGCACGCTGTTCTACAACCCCGGTGGCCCGGGAGATGGCGCCGTCGACAACGTCATCGCCGCCGATACGTTCTTCTCCGCCACGCTGCGAGCTCGCTTCGACATCGTCGGCGTCGATCCGAGAGGCGTCGGCGGAAGCACCCCGATCAGCTGCGGCGTACCGGCGCTGACCCCCGACTACACGTTCTTCCCGCGGACGCAGCGGGAGTTCGACGCGATGGTCGCCCACAATCGCGCGGTCGCGAAGAGCTGCCTGCGGCAGACCGGACCACTGTTCCTGCACGCGGACACCGTGAGCGTCGCCCGCGACCACGAGGCGGTGCGCATCGCCCTCGGCGTCTCGAAGGTGAGCTGGCTCGGGCTGTCCTACGGCACGCAGCTCGGTGCGCAGTACGCCCAGCTGTACCCGAAACGCACGCGAGCCATGGTTCTGGACGCGGTCCTCGACCACAGCAGCCCAGAGGTGCAACTGACCGCCGATGGGATCAAGACCGTGGAGGAGGCGTTCGACCGGTTCGCCGAGTGGTGTGACACCGCCGCCGACTGCGTCTTGCGTGGCCAGGACGTCGGTGCCGTCTACGACAAGCTCGTCCGGGATGCCGACCAGAATCCGATCCCGGTCGAAGGGGCCCTGCGCCCCGTCACCGGGGACGACATCCGGATGAACACGCCGAACTGGCTGGCCGCGAAGACGCCCAACGTGCTCGCGGGCGAGCTGTCGTGGCCCGTGTTCTCGGAGGTCATCCGGCGGGCCGTCGCCGGGGACGCCCAATTCTTCGCCTTCCCGCCGCCTCGGGGTCCCACCGACTTCCTGTTCTCCCGGATAGCGAATCACTGCGGTGATTATGTGGCCGACATCCATACCTTCGCCGAGATGCAGCAGCGGATCGAGATGGGCCGACAGCTGGCGCCTCACCTGCAGGGTGGCTCGGAGTTCTGGCAGGGCGGGTTGTGCATCGGCTACCCCTTCAAGGTCGCCAATCCGCAGCGCAGCCTGGATGTGAAGGGTGTGCCCACACTGCTCGTCCATGCCACGCACGACCCGTCCGTCTCGTACCAGTGGGCCTTCGGCCTGGCCGCCCAGATCCGCGGCAGCAGCGTGCTGTCCCGTATCGGTGACGGACACACCTCGTACTACACCTCGGACTGTGCGCGGGCCGCGACCGACCAGTTCCTGCTCACCGCGCGGTCCGCGCCAGCCCCTGTCTGCGCCACCTAGCGTCCGTTGACAGATCTGGTCTTGTGTTGTGACAGGTGGGGCCAGGTTGCCTCCGTGACTCGGCCGCTGACAACGTCGACGGTGAGTTGGATCGGGCCGGCTGGTAGTACGGCGAGGTCGTAGCGGCCTTCTGGAACGTCGAAGAAGACTGCTGAGTGGATGGTGTGTCCCTCTGGCGAGGGCCGTGGAACCACCGCCACGTGGGGAAAACGACCGCCCCTGTGCTCATGGCCGTGTCCATGACCGTGACTGGGCTCGTCGTCAGACCACCTCGGATTCGGCGCCGGCGGCCACCCAGATAGGTCATGGGATCCTGTGGCGGTGAGCGCTGGTATGACGGCTGCTGTTTGGGCTGGGCAGCAGGTCGCCGCGGTCCGCGACGACCCGTCCGGTCGGCTCGCTCTGATCCAGCGCTGCTACTACGGTCCGTTCGGGAAGGCGCCTCGGCATCTTCCGTACCGCCAGGCGGCGATGTCGGCGATGCGGTGGGAGTTGCGGCGCGGTGTGTTGCAGGCGCCGTTCAGTGACCGGCCGGGGAGTCCGTGGTGGCGGGCGGTGAACGAGCGCGTCCTTCGAGATGGCTGTGAGGCGGTGGCACTGAGCGGA
>NZ_DASRXP010000647.1:0-10900 GCF_035687465.1 Kribbella sp. | reverse complement strand
TCGAACGTCTGTTCTAATATAGACGTCATGAGTACAGTCAGCGCAGACCCCCACTACGGCGACCAGGAGTTCGCCGTGGAGTTTGCTGCGCTGCTCGGCGCCGGGCGGATCTGTGTCCCGGATGACCCTGACGCGCCGGGTGGTCCGGTGCTGCTTGATGAGCATGATGTGTTGGATCCGGATCCGTGTCCGCAGATGTCGCGGGTGGATGCGCTGGAGTGGGAGCTGTGGGCGGGTGTCGACCAGGACGAGGCCGAACGGTCCATGCTGGAGCAGAAGGCCCCGCCGTGGGTGTTCCTGCCGCCCGGTGCCGACCTCGCCGCCGCGTTGGAGCAGGTCCGCCCCCGGACCGAGTCGCCGATCGCGCTGATCGAGATCATGAAGGGCGCGACCCGGATGATCGCGTGGGCCGAATCGATCAAGAACGACGCCGAGGCGTCGTTCTACCGCCAGCGCCGGGCCAGCGACGTCCCCCGCCCTAGCCAGATCGACTCCCACGGCCGCCCGATCGACCCCGAACGGTCCTGGGCCGCCGAGATCGCCGCCGCCCTGACCCTGTCGGCCGACACCGTCAGCGCGCACATCGACACCGCCCTGCGCCTGACCAGCGTCCTGAAAGCCACCCACACCGCGATGCGCTGCGGCGCGATCACCATGTCCAAGGCCCTCGCGATCGTCAACGCCACCCGCGCCCTCACCCCCGCCGCCGCCCGGGCCGTCGAAGCCCACGTGTTGAAGCGGGCCCCGCAGCAGACGTTGACCAACTTGAACGCGTCACTGCGCAAGCAGGTCGCGAAGCACACCACCAAAGAATCCGCCGCCGCGCACAAGGACGCCAAGGAAGACCGTGGTGTGCGCATCGTTCCCCTCCCCAACGGCATGGCCGGCCTCTGGATCGTCAACACCGCCGACAAAATCCAGCAAATCTGGATCGTCATCCAGGCGATGGCCACCCTCGCCAAACGAGGCACCCCCGCAACCAACGCAGCCAACGCGCCCAGCACCCCCACCGCACCCGCAGGCGACGCCCCAACGGCAGACGCCGCACCCGCGACCGGCACCGCGCCCACCCCTGCCGCGACCAGCGCCACGACGCCCGACACCAACCCCGCCGCGGCGAGCACCACCGCGGCTACCGGCACCACGCCCACCCCTCCCGCGACCAGCGCAACGACGCCCGACACCAACTCCACCGCGGCCACCACCACGGCGCCCACCACCCCCGCGACCAACACCCCCGCAGCCGATGCCACCGGCCCTGACACCACCCCAACCAGCGCCAGCCCCGCGCCCACCACCCCCGCGACGAACACCGCCGCGACCGGGATGCCCGGTGCAACCGCCGCCGCTACCAGCGCTCCCACCACCAGCCAGGCCGCGAGCACTCCCGCAGCCGACACCTCCACCACCGGCAGTCGCCCAGCCGACACCTCCACCGGCGGCAGTCGCCCAGCCAGCACCGCCGAACCAGTAGACGAACCCGGCAAACCGCCTGGACCTGCGCAAGAGCAGCGGACAGCGGATCAGCGGCGCGCTGACGTCGTGGGTGACCTGTTTGAGTTCATGCTGTTCAACGGGCTCGACTGGCTCGGCAGACGCCTACCCGACCAGCACCGCCGCCGACCGCACATCGAAGTCCTCACCCCGATCACCACCCTGCTCGGACTCGACGACGACCCCTGCCAGTTGACCGGCTACGGACCCATCCCCGCCGACATGGCCCGCCGCATCGCCACCGACGGCACCTGGCGACGCATCCTCACCGACCCCACCCACGGCACCGTCCTGGAGGCGTCCACCACCCGCCACGATCCCGGCGCTGTGGTGTCCGAGACACTGCTGGCCGCTCACCCGGTATGCGACTGGATCAACTGCAACCGCCCCGCCCGCGAATCCGACCGCGACCACGGCACACCCTTCACACAGACCGGCACCACCAACCTCGCCGATCTACGCATCTACTGCGAGTTGCACCACATCATCAAGGACACCCCGGCTTGGGGCTGGAAAGCCACCAACAACCCGGACGGATCCACGACCCTCACCACCCCGACTGGTCACCGCTACACCACCGTCCCCCCGGCACCCGGGCCTATCGCCAAACCAGACCCACCGCCGGACGACGACCCACCACCCTTCTGACAACCAGCGCCACAAGCCCGTAGGCACCCCACCTGCGGGCTACCGGCACGCCCTCAGGCAACCGACTCCCGAGCCTGGCGAAGAGCCCAGACCCAGACCCGGCCCATGCAACCCGACGGATACCAGCCGCCACGGCCAGGCGGTCAAACAGACGCGCGCAAAGGCAGAACTCCTGCCGGTATCAACTCTCAGGTCTATGTCGGCGGGCAAGCGGGCTCGCCTAGTGCGGCGCACCGCGGCTTCTCATGGGGCTGAAGCGAACTTCTAGAGCCTCGGCGAAGCTTTCGAGTAGTGGAGTGATGACCTCGGGTGGGGCGCTGCTGTCGGCGTCGACTCTGTCGGTTTTGGCGTCGTAGGTGAAGGCGTACACGTAGTTGCGCGCCTCTGGATGCCAGCGCCGCAGGAGGAGGGTGTCCAGGATCGTGTCGATCTCCGCTTTGCTGTACCTGCTGCGTTCTACGGTCGCCTCGGTTCCCTCGAGATCGACCATGCCGGGCTCGACTGCGCTGTCCACGGGCATGCGGATCACGTACCGTGCCGTGTCGTCGAGGTAGATGCCCAGGCCGCCGTTGTCCTCGCAGTACAGGGTCGCCAGGGCGCCCGTCTGCTCGCCCGGCCGCATTGAACCGGGGAGTTCATTCCGCAGGGCTGCCATTCCCGCCTGATGTTTCTCGGCGCGTGCTGCGTGGAGTTCGGCCAGTTCGGCGCGTTCTTCGTCCGAAAAGTCGTTCATTTTCCACCCCTTTCGGCCGTCACACCAGGACGGCTCCTCCGTCGATAGTAAGGACGGTGCCGGTTGTGTCTGGGCGGTGAGGAAGTATGGGGTAGGTATGCCAGACCAGGCAGGTAGTCCAGTACTACGGGACCGGTGTGTGGCTAGTTTGTTGAGGTTGGCAACGAGTGCGGCGGGTTTCATAAGGCACGCAGGGATTTCTTAGGTGGTCTTGTGGTTGGGCTGTAAGACTGGGTGGGTGAGTGGGTTGAGACCGGAGGTGCTGGTCGTTGATGACGATCAGGGGGTGCGGCAGGCGCTGCATCTTGGGCTGACGGTCGAGGGGTTTGACGTCCAGGAGGTTGCGACTGGTGAGTCGGCGCTGGAGTCGATCGACGTGCGGCTGCCGGCGGTTGTACTGCTTGATGTGACGATGCCTGGGATTACCGGTGTCGAGGTGGTGCGGCGGTTGCGCGCTGCGGGGCGGACCATTCCGGTTTGCATCTTGTCCGCGCGGGACGAGGTGGACGACCGGGTTGCCGGGTTGGCGGCTGGGGCTGATGACTATGTGGTGAAGCCTTTCTCGATCGGCGAACTGGCTGCTCGGTTGCATGCGCTGGTGCGGTTGCATCAGGGGAGTGAGCAGCGGCCGCTGTTGCTCGGAGAGCTCGCTGTCGAGCCCGCGAGGCGGGTTGCGACGCGAGGTGGGCGGGATCTGGAGCTGACTACCCGGGAGTTCGATCTGCTGCTGGCGTTTGCGCATCATCCTGGGCAGGTGCTCAGCCGGACGCAGTTGCTGGAGCATGTCTGGGGCTACACCTGGGACATCGATACCAATGTCGTCGACGTGTTCGTCGGCTACCTGCGGAAGAAGTTGGAAGCCGAGGGGGAGAGTCGGCTGCTGCAGACCGCGCGCGGAGTGGGATTCGTGTTGCGCTCATGAACAGTCTTAGGTCGCGGATCACGGTCGGGGTTGCGCTGCTGGTGATGGTGGTGGTCGGGTTGGCCGGGGTGATCATCGCGGCGCGGGTCGACCACCGGGATCGCGCGGAGCTCGACGAGCAGTTGACCGGGCGCGCCGAGAAGGTGCGCGAGGACATCCCCAAGTTGCTGGACCAGGTCGATCCGTCGAGCCAGGACGACTACGGCGAGTTGCTGGCCGGGAGTCAGTCGCTGGTCAGGCTGTTCGACAACGGCCAGGTCGTCGCGCAGCGGGGTGAGCTGACCTCGACCCCACTCCCGTTCCCGACGGCCGACGGATTCAGCACCGTCGAGGTGGACGGTCAGCGGTGGCGTTCGTTGGTCGAATCGCTGGACGGCGGACGGGAGCTCCAGGTCCTGGTGGGGTTGGAGCCGACCGAGGAGCGGCGCGATGCCAACACTCGCCTGGTCGCGATCGTCACCCTGGCCGCGACCGTGGTGGCAGGTTGCGCCGCCTGGTTGGTGACGCGGGTGATCCTGGCGCCACTGGAGCGCCTCAGGGATGGCGCGCACCGGCTCGCGGACGCCGGCGAGAGGTTGCCTGCGGCAACCAAGCCGCAGGAGGTCGCGGACCTGTCCGCGGCGCTGAACGGGATGCTCGAACAACTACAGACCAGCATGCAATCGACCCGCCGGTTCACCGCCGACGCCGGCCACGAGCTCCGTACGCCGCTCACCAGCCTCGGCATCAACCTCGAAACCCTGCAACGCAATCCGGACCTTCCAGCCGATCAACGTGCCACGGTGCTGGAGGCGATGGCGGTCGAGCACCAGCGGATCACGGCCTTGCTGGAAGGGCTCCAGAGCCTGGCCCGCGGCGATGCGGGAGCGCTGCCTGCCCGTACTACGGTCGACCTGGCCGAAGTGGTCACGGAGGCAGTGCGGCAGGCCGGGCGGCGTCATCTGGACGTCACGTATGACCTGCAGTTGACGGCGAATCCGCTGGTCGAGGGCTGGGAAGCGGGCCTGAGGTTGGCGGTCGACAACCTGCTCGACAACGCTGCGCTGCACGGGCGTCCGGCCGGCACCGTCTCCGTTCTGGTGGAGGACCGGGACGGGACGGCGCACATCAGCGTGACGGACGACGGGCCGGGCATCCCGGCGGAGATCCGCGACGCGATGAAGGAGCGCTTCACCCGAGGGCCGGATCCGCGAAGTGGCGGATCCGGGCTGGGGTTGGCGTTGGCTCAGCAGCAGGCCGAACTCCACCAGGGCACGCTCCTGCTGGAGGATGCCCCCGGCGGAGGCCTACGAGCCACGCTGGCCCTGCGCGGCGCGACGTACGAGTAGATCCGCGGCGCGACGTACGACTAAATCCTCAGCGTGGGGGGAACTTGGAGGAGACCCAGTCGCGGACGCCGCCGAGGCCTTCGCCGAGGTCGCGGAGGAGCTTGGCGAGCGGGTCCTGGGAGCGCGCGAAGGCGTCGGAGTACGACTTGGCCGCGTTGCGCGCCTCCTGCGACATCGAGGCGTCCTTGTCCTCCTGCCGCTTCGGGTAGGTGCCGGAGACGATCGCCGTGTACTCGCCCTCGTCCACCCAGCGCCGCAGTTCGTGCGCACGGATGACCGCCAGCGGGTGGCTCTGCGCCTCGAGCAGCAGCAGCTTCAGCACGCTGTCGCGCAGGTCACCGGAACCCTCGTACTCCGTGCCCTGGGCGAGGAAGGCGGTCGTGTCCAGCTCAGCGAGCTGACCACCGCTAGCGAGCTTCATCTGCACCCGGAGAGCGACCGCGGGGTCCTGGACGGCGAGCAGGCCGGCGCGATCGCCGGACAACTCCGCCTTGCGGGACCACTCGTGCAGGGCCGCGATGATCGCCCGGATGCCGAGCGCGCCGATCGGCATCCAGTTGATCGCGCCGGTCAGGCGCATCAGCCAGAGCAGCAGCGACTGGTAGAGCGCGTGGCCGCTCTGGGCGTGGCCGAGTTCGTGGCCGAGGATGAAGCGGGTCTCCTCCTCGTCCAGGCCTTGCACCAGGGCGCTGTTCAGCACGATGAAGGGCCTGTCCATGCCGATCGTGACCGCGTTCCAGATCGGGCTGTTGGTGACGTACAGCTCCGGGAGTTCGCGGACGTCGAGCGTGGTGCCGGCTTCGGTGTAGAGCCGGTGGATGGTCGGGAACTGCCGCTCGTCGACCCGGATCGCCGACCCGAGGTACTGCAGCCGGAAAGCGCGCTCGTTGATCAGCCCGGACATCTTCCGGAGGACGAAATCGAACCCCTTCAGCTGCCGCAACGCCACCAGAGCGCCACGGTCGGCCGGGTGCTCCCAGGCGCGGGAGCTGATGTCGGTGAGTGTGACTCGGGGCCGCGTCGGGCGCTCTTCGTTCTCGGTCATCGTTCCCCCACTGGTCGGCGTGTTGCGTCCCAACGTAGCGCCCCGTGGGGGCGGGGCCGTCACGCTCACGAAGTGCGGTTCAGCGGATCAGCGCCTAGATTGACGATCATGAGTGAGGTTTACGGGGGTAGTAGCGGAAAGTTGAAGGCGTGCCGGGAGGTGGATCACCGGGACGACAAGCAGCGGGCCTGGGTGTCCGAGGCGATCCGGATCGTCGACGCGGACGCCAACCGGAGCGCGGACACCCACCTGCACGTGTTCCCGATGCCCGAGATCACCGGCGTCGAGCTGTACCTGAAGGACGAGTCCGTGCACCCGACCGGGTCGCTCAAGCACCGGCTGGCGCGCTCGTTGTTCCTGTACGCGCTCTGCAACGGCTGGATCCGTGAGGGCACCACCGTGATCGAGGCGTCCAGCGGCTCGACCGCGGTCAGCGAGGCGTACTTCGCCCGCCTGCTCGGGCTGCCGTTCGTCGCGGTGATGCCGGCCTCGACCAGCCCCGAGAAGGTCGGGCTGATCGAGTTCTACGGCGGCAAGTGTCACTTCGTCGAGCGCTCCGGGCAGATCTACGGCGAGGCCAAGCGGCTCGCCGAGGAGACCGGTGGGCACTACATGGACCAGTTCACGTACGCCGAGCGGGCCACCGACTGGCGCGGGAACAACAACATCGCCGAGTCGATCTTCGGTCAGCTGGCCCTCGAACAGCACCCGATCCCGACCTGGATCGTGGTCGGCGCGGGCACCGGCGGGACCTCCGCCACGATCGGGCGGTACGTGCGCTACCAGCGGCACGAGACCTCGGTGGCCGTGGTGGATCCGGAGAACTCGGCCTTCTTCCCGGCCTTCGAGTCCGGTGACGGCGACTTCGCCACCGGCCGCCCGTCCCGGATCGAGGGGATCGGCCGGCCGCGGGTGGAGCCGTCGTTCGTCCTCGGGGTGGTGGACCGGATGATCTCGGTGCCCGACGCCGCCTCGATCGCCGCGATGCGGTTCTGCTCGGAGGTGACCGGCAAGCTGGTCGGTGGATCCACCGGTACCAACTTGTGGGGATCACTCCGGCTCGCGGCCGAGATGCGTCGTACCGGCATCCGCGGCAGCATCGTCACGCTGCTCTGCGACGGCGGGGACCGCTATGCCGACACGTACTACGACGACGGCTGGCTGAAGACCCACGGCATCGAGCTCGCGCCCTACCTCGAGATCCTGGAGGGGTTCGCCGAGACCGGTCGCTGGCGGGAGCCAGTGCGCTGAGTAGTAGGCAATAGGGTCAGCCGCCGAGGGCCAAGCCGACAGCGAGGCCCACGGCGTAGACCAGCTCGGTCAGGCCGGTGTCCTTCAACACAGGGATGAGCGCAGGCCCCACGGCGTCACTGACCACAACCCGTACTGCGCGTACGCCGAGCGGCAGCGCGATCAGCCCTAGCAGAGCCCACGGGGTGGCCAAAGCGGACAGCGCGGCCAGGATGAACGCCAGCGCGATCAGACCGGCATAGAGCTGCCGGGACCGCGCAGCACCCAGTACTACGGCCAGCGTCCGCTTACCCGTCACCGAGTCCGTCGGGATGTCCCGGAGGTTGTTCGCGACCAGGAGCGCGCAGGCGATCGACCCGATGGCCACGGCACCCGCGACTGCGGTCCAGCTCAGTTCCTCGGCTTGCACGTACGCAGTACCGAGCACTGCGACCAGTCCGAAGAAGATGAACACGCTGACCTCGCCGAGCGCGCGGTAGCCGTACGGCTTCTTGCCGCCCGTGTAGAACCATGCCCCGAGCAGCGCGGCCGCGCCGGCGACGAGCAGCCACCAGTTGGAGGTCGCGCAGAGCACCACGCCGAGCACAGCACCGATACCGAAGCAGGTGAACGCGGCTGCCTTCACCTGCTGGGGTGTGGCGACCTTGGAGCCCACCAGGCGCAGCGGGCCGACCCGGTTCTCGTCTGTGCCGCGGATGCCGTCGGAGTAGTCGTTGGCATAGTTCACGCCGATCTGCAGGGCCAGGGCGACGCCGAGTGCGAGCAGCGCCTTCCACCAGACGAAGCCGTCCAGGTAGGCGGCCGCACCGGTTCCGACGAGTACTGGAGCGATCGCGGCGGGCAGCGTGCGGGGGCGTGCGCCTTCGATCCACTGGGCAGGGGTGGCCATGACCGACGATTCTGTCAGCCCCCTGGCAAGGGCTTGCGAGCGGCATCGTCGTACGCTCGGATGGATATGCCTACGCTGCGCCTGATTCCTGGCACTCCCGATGCCGTGCTGTCGGCGCTGACCGCAGTACTGGACGGCTCCGGTACTGCGTTCGCCCCGGTGCCGGGTGATCCCGCTGCTGCCGACCGCGTACGCCGGGCGGCCGTGCCGGACGAGCCACTCGAGGTTGACGACGTAGCAGTGGTTCTGACTACCTCCGGCTCGACTGGTGAACCAAAGGGCGTGCTGCTGTCGCGGGACGCACTGGTTGCCTCCGCCACGGCTACGCACGACCGGCTCGGGGGACCGGGGCAGTGGTTGCTGCCGATGAAGCCGTACTTCGTCGGGGGCCTGCAGATCCTGACCCGGTCCGTGTTGGCGGGGATCGCGCCGGTGGTGGCGGGGGACAGCTTCACTGCGGGTGCTGAGGCGATGACCGGCGCGCGGCGGTACACCGCGATGGTTCCGACGCAGTTGGCGCGGTATCTCGACCACGAGGTCGAGGCGCTCCGCAGCTTCGACGCGATCGTGATCGGGGGTGCTGGGATGCCCGCTGAGTTGAAGGCGCGAGCTGCGGCGGAGGGCGTGACGGCGATCCCGGCGTACGGGATGACGGAGACGGGCAGCGGGTGCGTGTACGCGGGGGAGCCGCTTGCGGGAACGCGGTTGGGGTTCGATGACGGACGGATCTTGATCAGCGGGCCCACGTTGTTCTCCGGGTATCGGCTGCGGCCGGAGCTGACGGCTGAGGTGTTGCGGGACGGGTGGTTCCGGACCCAGGACCGCGGGCGGCTGGTGGATGGGCGCCTGCAGGTGATCGGGCGGCTGGACGACGTGGTGATCTCCGGCGGCGTCAACGTCACCCTGCCGGCGGTCCAGGCCCGCCTGCTCGAGCATCCGGCGGTGAAGGACGCGGCCGTCCTGGGCGTGCCGGATTTGGAGTGGGGCAGCCGGGTGGTCGCCTTCGTGGTCGGTGCTGTCGGGCGGGAAGAGTTGAGGGACTTCGTGGCTGAGGTGTTGCCGCGAGAGTGGGCTCCGCGGGAGGTCATCCAGCTGGATGCGCTGCCGATGCTTGCCTCGGGCAAGGTCGATCGGCAACGGTTGCTGGAGGAGGTCCGGTGATCACGTACTCGATTGCACTGCGCAACAAGTTCCGCGGGATCTCCGTGCGCGAGGGGATGCTGTTCGAGGGCCCGGCCGGCTGGGCGGAGTGGAGCCCGTTCCTCGACTATGACGATGCCATGTGTGTGTCTTGGCTGCGGGCTGCCCGGGAAGCCGCTTTCGAGGGATGGCCCGCGCCGGTGCGTTCCGTAATACCGGTGAATTGCACTGTGCCTGCGGTTGGACCAGAGCGGGCTGCGGAGATCGTACGGGCTTCCGGCTGCGGTACTGCCAAGGTGAAGGTGGCTGAGCCGGGTCAGACCCTCGCCGATGACATGGAGCGGCTGGAGGCTGTGCGGGATGCGATCGGTGCCGGGGGCAAGGTGCGGATTGATGCGAACGGCGCGTGGTCGGTTGACCAGGCTCTGCACAGCTTGAAGGAGCTTGCTCGCTTTGACCTGGAGTATGTCGAGCAGCCGTGCGCTTCTGTGGAGGACTTGGCCGCAGTGCGACGGCGTACCGACGTACTGGTTGCTGCGGACGAGTCCATCCGGCGTGCGGAGGATCCGCTGCGGGTGCGGGACCTTGAAGCCGCGGACATCGCAGTACTGAAGGTCCAGCCCATCGGAGGCGTCCGGGCCTGCCTCGACATCGCTGAGCAGATTGGCCTGCCCGTTGTGGTGTCGTCCGCGCTGGAGACCTCTGTAGGTATCGCGGCTGGGGTCGCGCTCGCTGCAGCTCTGCCGGAGCTCCCTTATGCGTGTGGGCTCGCCACTGTTTCCATGTTCACCACCGAGGTCGTCGCCGCGCCCTTGCTGCCGGTCGACGGCTTCCTGCCGGTCGGCCAGGCCACGCCCGACCCAGCACTACTCGCTGCCTCGACCGCAGATCCGGCAACCACCGCCCGGTGGGAAGCCAGGCTCGCCAGGGTCGAGTTACTGAAGGAGCGTGGATGAATCCGTCTACTGCGTTTGCGACTGTGGTGGTTGACGAGCTGATCCGGTGTGGTGTGCGGGAGGCTGTGTTGGCGCCGGGCTCACGCAGTGCGCCGCTGGCGATGGCGCTCGCTGCTGCGGACCGTGCGGGTCGGCTGCGGCTGCACGTGCGGATCGATGAGCGTACTGCGGGGTTCCTGGCGATCGGGTTGATCCGCGGTACCGGGCTGCCGGTTCCTGTGGTGACGACGTCCGGTACTGCGGTTGCCAACCTGCACCCTGCTGTTCTCGAGGCGTCCCACAGCGGGTTGCCCCTGATCGTGTTGAGCGCGGACCGGCCGCCGGAGCTCCGGGGGAGTGGGTCGAACCAGACGACCGACCAGTTGAAGGTGTTCGGCTCTGCGGTCCGCCTGTTCCACGAGATCGGTACACCGCGGCGCGAGGTGGGCCAGGTGGCGTACTGGCGTTCGCAGATCGCGCGGGCGGTCTCGGTGGCCGTCGGCGCCCGTACTGCG